>DATDES010000164.1:0-14490 GCA_036522975.1 Burkholderiaceae bacterium
CGACTTGCCGGCACCGGTCTCGCCGGTCAGCACCGTGAAGCCGGCACCGAACTCGACCTCGAGCGCAGGGACGATCACGAAGTCGCGCAATGAAAGGCGGCGCAACATCTCAGCCCACCGCCAAGCGCTGTACAAGCACTGCCGAGCAACCGCCGCGGATCCGGCTTCGCCGGTCCGCTGGCGGTGCCCCACCGGGGGGGAGCGCCGAAGGCGCTACGGGGGGGGTCATACAACGCCTTCGTACCAGCGCAACTTGCGCCGCAGCGTCGCGTAATAGCTCCAGCCGCGCGGGTGCAGGAAGCGCACCTTGTGCTCGGAGCGCCGCACGCGCACCTGGTCGCCATGCAAGAGGCTGGCCAGGCTCTGCATGTCGAAATTGGCCGAGGCATCGCGTCCGGCGACGATCTCGATGCGGATCTCGCCGGCATCGGGCAACACGATCGGCCGATTCGACAAGGTGTGCGACGCAATCGGCACCAGCACCCAGCCGCCGATGCCGGGATGCATGATCGGGCCGCCAGCCGAGAGCGCGTAGGCGGTCGATCCGGTCGGTGACGCGACGATCAGGCCGTCGGCGCGCAGGTTTGCGACGAATTCGTCGCCGATGTCGATGCGCAACTCGACCATGCTCGCCGTCGCGCCGCGGCTGACGACGACGTCGTTCATCGACAGGCCCTCGAAGATGCGGACTTCGTCGCGCCAGACACCGCCCTCGAGCATCGAGCGGTGCTCTTCCTCGAAGTCGCCGGCGATCATCGGCGCCAGTGCTTCGCGGAACTGGCCGACGGGGATGTCGGTGATGAAACCGAGTCGGCCCTGGTTGATGCCGACCAGCGGGATGTCGTGGCGTGCCAGTTCGCGCGCGATGCCGAGCATCGTGCCGTCGCCTCCGACCACCACCACCAGGTCGCACGAGCTGCCGATCTCGGCGGTGGACAACGCGCGGCAGACCGTCAGGCCGGTGTTCTCGGCGGTGGCACGCTCGAAGGAAACGTCCAGGCCTTCGCGTTGCAGGAACTGCGCCAGGTCGTCGAGCAACTCGCGCATCCCCTGCGCCTGATGCTTGCCGACGATCGCTGCATGACGAAAGCGCTGGGCCATGCAAAGAATTACACCATAGGGGGCGGCCTACAATGAATTCAAAGTCATGGACGAGCGAGCCAAAACCCTGCTGAAGGCGCTGGTCGAGCGCTACATCGCCGACGGACAGCCGGTGGGTTCGCGCACGCTGTCGAAGGCGTCGGGCCTTGAGCTCAGTCCGGCGACGATACGCAACGTGATGGCCGATCTGGAAGAGCTCGGCCTGATCGCCAGCCCGCACACCAGCGCCGGGCGCGTGCCCACGGCGCGGGGTTACCGCCTGTTCGTCGACACGATGCTGACCGCGCGCACGCTCGACATGGAGCACGCAGCGCCCGAGATGAGCATGACCCGGGGCCAGCTCCAGCCCGACCAGCCGCAGCGCGTGATCGCCAACGCCGCGCACCTGCTGTCGAGTCTGTCGAGCTTCGTCGGCGTCGTCACCGCGCCGAAGAAGGCCGGGGTGTTCCACCACATCGAGTTTCTTCGCCTCGGCGAGCGGCGTGTGCTGCTGATCCTCGTGTCTCCCGAAGGCGACGTGCAGAACCGCGTGATCATCACCGCGCGCGATCACACCCAGGCCGAACTGGTCGAGGCCAGCAACCACCTGAACAGCCACTACGCCGGACTGACCCTCGATGCGGTGCGCGAACGCCTTCGCCACGAGGTCGAAGCCCTGCGCGGCGAGATCGCCGTGCTGATGCAGGCCGCGGTGCAGGCCGGTACCGACGCGATGGCCGAGAACACCGAGCAGATCGTGGTCAGTGGCGAGCGAAATCTGCTCGCGGTGCAGGACTTCGGCCACGACATGGGCTCGCTGAGGAAGCTGTTTGAGCTGTTCGAGCACAAGACCGAGTTGATGCGCCTGCTGGACGTGAGCAGCCGCGCCGAGGGCGTGCGCATCTACATCGGCGGCGAAAGCCAAGTCGTGCCCTTCGAGGCGCTGTCGGTCGTCAGCGCGCCCTACGAAGTCGATGGTCAGGTGGTGGGCACGCTGGCCGTGATCGGTCCCACCCGCATGGCGTACGACCGGATGATCCAGATCGTCGACATCACGTCGCGCCTGGTCAGCAACGCCCTGTCGACGCCGCGCTGAGCGAACCGCACCGTGACCCGCACCGAGAAGGATAGTTTCGGGCCGATCGAGGTCCCTGCCGACGCGCTCTGGGGCGCACAGACCGAACGCAGCCGGCGCTTCTTCGCCATCGGGAGCCAGCGCATGCCGATGGCGATCGTGCATGCACTGGCCGAAGTCAAGCGCGCGGCCGCGGCCGTCAATGCCGCCTTGGGCCTGCTCGACCCCGCCAAAGCCCAGGCCATCGAAGACGCGGCGGCGCGCGTGGCCGCTGGCGAGTTCGACGCCGAGTTCCCGCTGTCGGTCTGGCAGACCGGGTCGGGTACGCAAAGCAACATGAACGCCAACGAGGTGATCGCGAACCTCGCCTCGCTCGCCCTGGGCGGCGCGCTGGGCCATGACCGTCGCGTGCACCCGAACGACGATGTCAATCTCGGCCAGTCGTCCAACGATGTCTTCCCGACCGCGATGCATATTGCCGCGGTCCTGCAGACGCGGCCGCTGTTTGCCGCGCTGGCTCGGCTTCGGCTGGCGCTTCAGACCAAGGCCACGGCTTTTGCCGATGTCATCAAGATCGGTCGCACGCATTGGCAGGACGCGACCCCCGTCACGCTGGGCCAGGAGTTCAGCGGCTACGACGCCCAGCTCGAGATGGCGCAGGCCTCGCTGCAGCAGGCCCTGCCTGCGGTTCATGCGCTGGCGATTGGCGGCACGGCGGTCGGCACCGGCCTCAACACCCACCCGGAATTCGGCGCGCGGGTCGCGGCGGCGTTGGCCGCGCGCCTGGGCGGACCGTTCGTCGTGGCCGACAACCGCTTCGCCGCGATGGCCGGGCACGAGGCCCTGGTCGGCCTGCATGGCGCGCTGCGCATGCTGGCGGTAGCCCTGACCAAAATCGGCAACGACATCCGCCTGATGGGCAGCGGCCCGCGCGCCGGATTGGGCGAGTTGCGCCTGCCGGAGAATGAGCCCGGCAGTTCGATCATGCCGGGCAAGGTCAACCCGACCCAGGTCGAGGCCCTGACGATGGTGTGCACCCAGGTGATGGGGCACGACGTGGCGATAGGGATTGCCGCCAGCCAAGGTCATTTCGAGCTCAACGTTTTCAAGCCGTTGATTGCACACGACCTTCTCGACAGCCTGCAACTCCTGAGCGACGCGGCGCTGAGTTTTTCGGCCCATTGTGTCGAGGGCATCGAGGTCAATCGCGAACGCACCCAAGAACTGCTGGGCCGCTCGCTGATGCTGGTCACCGCGCTGGCGCCGCACATTGGCTACGACCGCGCGGCGTCGATCGCCAAGCATGCGCACCAGCACGGCCTCGGCCTGCGCGAGGCCGCGCTCGCGGTGGGCGGAGTCAGTGCCAATCAGTTCGACGAATGGGTCGATCCACGGCGGATGCTTGGACCCCACTGACGGGCCCAACAAGGCAAGTCGGCCGGGTCACGTCGCTAGCCAGTCCTTCAGTTCGTCGGCATGGTTCTGTTCGTCGGCGAGGACGTCCTCGAGCAGCCGCCGAGTGGTCGAGTCCTTGTCGCCGATCAGTTCGATGATCTGGCTGTAACTCTCGATCGCGACCCGCTCGGCAATCAGGTTGGCCCTGATCATCGCTTTCAGCTCGGTCGAGTCGTCGTATTCCGCGTGGCTCCGCTTGGTCAGCGAATCGGGCGAGAAGTCGGGTTCGCCGCCGAGTTGGACGATGCGCAGGGCCAGCCGGTCGGCATGCCCCTGCTCCTCGTTGGCGTGGACCAGGAACTCTCGGCGATCTTCGGCGATGACAGGCCTTGGGCGGTGAAATGGTGACGCCGATAGCGCAGCACGCACACAAGCTCGGTTGCCAGCGAGTCGTTGAGCAACTGGATGATGTCCTGGCGCCACGGGCCGTAGTGCGGCGTCACAGAGCCGAGGTCGAGATTCTTGCGCGCCGCGTCGATGGCACCGTGGTCGAGGACCAGGCGCTCGGGGGCGGCGAGTTGAAGCTGCTTGACTTTGGCCGGTTCGTTCTGGGTGTACATGGTGTGTCCTGGCATGGCCTGGGCCCGCGCGCAACGGGCACTGAGCCCATCAAGCAACTCTAGAAACGGCGCGTTGGCGCAACCATCGGAGCGAGTCGCCTGAATGTGTAGGACGGTACCCTCGGTGCATCCGCTTACGCCAGCGGGATCACGAAACAGCTTTGCGCCGCCAGGCCGGTCCAGCACACCGACTGGCCGGGCAACAGGATCTGCGCGACGCCGCCGGCGAGTGAGGCCGCGGCAGCGTCGAGTGCGGCCTGCGGCGTCGCACGAACCAGGATGAAGCGCATCGTGTGGCCCTCGCGCGCGAGCGTCAGCTCGGCCTCGGGCCAGGACGAGGGCAGGCAAGGCGCGAAGTGCAGCGTCTGCGCGCCGAGCTTCAGGCCGAAGATCGACTCGATGGCCGCGCGGTGCATCCAGGCCGCGGCGCCCGTGTACCAGCTCCAGCCACCGCGGCCGACGTAAGGCGGCTGGGTGTAGACATCACCCGCCATCACATAGGGTTCGATGCCGTAGACCGCGCCGTAGCCGGCGTGGCGCGAGCGATGGGCTGGGCTGAGGTAGGTGAAGTAGCGGTAGGCGAGATCGGCTTGCGCCGGCACAACCGGGGCCGCGTGTTGGACCGCGAACTCTGCCTGCGCCATCAGCGCCCAGACCGCGCCATGCGAGTATTGCCCGCCGTTCTCCCGCACGCCCGGCGGGTAGGCCTGGATATAGCCCGCGCTCGGGTTGGAGTGCACCAGGGGCGGATCGAGCAGGCGTAACAGACCGGCCTGATGGTCGACCAGATGGGTCTGTGCGGCCGCGAGGGCCATGCGCTGCAAGGCCGGCGGTGCCACACCCGACAGCACGGCCCAGGCCTGCGCGATCAGATCGATGCGGGCCTCGGCGTTGGCGTGCGAGCCGAGCGCTTGCCCGTCGTCGAAGAAGGCGCGCTTGAACCACTGCCCGTCCCAGCCGGCGCCGTTCAGCGCCGCTTTCCAACCCAGCGCGGCATGCTCCCAGCGCAGCGCGCGCGCCCGATCCCCCCGCGCGCGCGCCAACGGCGCGAAGTCGGCCACCAGCCGGCACAGGAACCAGCCCAGCCACACCGACTCGCCGCGTCCCTGATGGCCGACACGGTTCATGCCATCGTTCCAGTCGCCCGTACCCATCAACGGCAGGCCATGCGCGCCCACCCTCAAGCTGTGGTCGATGGCCCGCGCCGCATGCTCGTAGACCGAGGCTTCATGCTCGCTCACGGTTGGCGTGTAGTACGCATCCTCCGCGCCCGCGGGAATGGCCGCGCCTTCGATGAAGGGCACCCGCCGGTCGAGCAGTTCGCTGTCTCCTGTGGCCCGCAGGTAATGCACGCAGGCATGCGGCAGCCACAACAAATCGTCGGAAAAATGGGTGCGCACGCCGGCGCCGCCGGGCGCATGCCACCAATGCTGCACGTCACCCTCGGGAAACTGGCGCGACGCCGCGAGCACGATCTGCTCGCGCAGCATCTGCGGCGCGGCCCAGACCAGCGCCATCGCATCCTGCAACTGGTCGCGAAAGCCGGTGGCGCCACCCGCTTGGTAGAAGCCGGCTTTTGCCCACAAGCGGCATGACACGGTCTGGTACAGCAGCCAGCGGTTGACCATGGCGTCGAACAAGGGGTCAGGCGTCTTCACTCTCGCGGCGCCGAGCAGGCGATCCCAGTGGTTGCGTGCTTGCTCCAGCCGCGCCAGCGCGACCGTGCTTGCCGCCACGGTAGCGAGCTGCTGCGCTGCGACTGCGCTTTCGGCATAGCCGAGCAGGAACACCTGCTCGCTGGCTTCGCCCGCAGTGAGCACGAGCGGCACCGACAACGCGGCGCATGGGTCTAGCCCGGCGCCGCTGCGTTGGCCGAAGTGGTCGGGCAGCACCAGACGGCCACGCGCGTCGAACAGTTCGCGCCGGTCGCAGGTCCAGTCTGTCGCTTCGTTGGCCTTCTCGCCGGCGGCGGCCAGGCCGAGAAAGGCAGTACCACCGCCGAAGCCGGCGCCGCGCTCGGTCTGGGTGCAGAGCAGGGCGCTGAGTTTGGCCTCGGGCAGGCGTTGCCGGAAGTGCGAGGTCTGCACCGTGGCCCGGTCGCCGCGCTGGGCTCCCATGACCCACTCCGCAATGCCGATCAAACGCAGCTGCAGCGTTCGGTGACCGCGGTTGACGAGCCGGACCCGCACCTGCTTGACGCTGGCCCGCAGGTCGACACACCACGACACCGTCACCTCTAGATCGCCGCGCCGATGGCTGGCAACGCTGTAGCCCTGGCCATGCGCGACGCGGTAGGTAACGGCGCCCGCCGACGGCGTCACGCTCCACACCTCGCGCGACTTGCGCTCCTGCAGCAGGAACCATTCTGAAGGCGGATCGGACACCGGGTCGTTCGACCATCCGGTGAGTTGGTTCAGGCGGCTGTTGACGGCCCAGGTGTAACCCCCACCGGCCTCGGAAATCTGCGCGCCGAAGGCCGGGTTGGACAGCACGTTGATCCAGGGTCGGGCCGGCCGCAGCCGCTCATTGACGTCGAAGCGGAACTCGCCCGAGGCGGCGGCGAATTCGCCCACCGGTGACGCGACGTCGGCGGTCGCAGCCGAGGCTGGCATCAGCTCGGCGGTCGACGTGGCATGACGTTCCTCGAAGGCCAGTTCGTGCCGCTCGATCCAGGACTGCACATGGTGCAACAGCGGCCGCCCATCGGCCTGCAGGCGTACCCGTGCCAGCGCCTGCAGGGTGCTCAACTCGTCGGCCGAGACGTCGGCGCTGCGCAGCACATGAAACGCGGCAACGCCGGTCGCGTTTGCGCCCCCCAACGCCGCGCTGTGGGCGTCGTGGCGCTCGCGCAGTACAGCCAGTTCGCGCTGCAGGGCCATCTGGTACGACGCCGGTTCGGCATTCAGCACCACCAAGTCGCAGGCCACGCCGCCCCAGGCCCACAGGCGCAGCGCCTGGGTCAGCGAACGCAACAGGCCCACCCCCTGCATGCCGGTGGCCGAGACCAGCACGATCGGCCGCTCGCCCGACAGGCCGAAGCGCCACAGCAGGCGCCGGTCGCAAACACTCGCACCGAGGGTCCGGCTGCGCTCCGGGCCGGCTTGCGGCCGCGTCACGCCGAGCACCAAGGCGGTCGTCAGCGACTGGATGGCGGCGAAGTTCTCGGCGCTGATGCCCAGGGTGCGCAACCGAATCGCGGCCAGGGTGGCCGACATGAGAGAAGCGCGCTGCGCATGGCTCGGCTGGCGGTACTTGTCGATCACCGCGAGCAGGACCTCGCGGCTGTCGGAAGCGGCCGTGGCATAGGTCAACTCGACCTTCGCGTGCGGCGCCAGGCGCAGCGGTACCGACAGGGCACACACCGGGTCCAGGCCGGTGTCGAGCCGGACCGCCGCCTCCGTCGTGGCCGGCAAGGGATCGAAGGAGCCGAGAGGGCTACTTGCGTCCCGGTTGCGGCCGAGCCAGCGCTGGCGGTCGGTCTGCAGGCGCAGGGTGCCCGCCGGCGGGTCGGCGTCGGCAATGAAGTGCGCGGCCAGCAGGGCACTTTCCGTAGTCAGGCGCGGCCTGCGCTCGTAGAGCAGTGCCTGCTCGGCCGCCAGCCACTCGGCCTGCACGAAGAGTTTGCTGAAGGCCGGATGGGACTCGTCGGCACGCGGGTCGGCCAGGGCCACCTCGAAGGCCGACAACAACTCGATCTCGAGCGTTCGCTCGCTCAGATTGTGGATCTCGACCTTGCGAAACTCGATGTCGTCTTCGGGACTGACCCAGACCGTGGTGTGGGCCTGGAGCTCGGGCCAGATGGCGTCGAAGCACACGCGGTCGGCGTGATAGACGCTGCGGTACTGCGCGGCCGCATCGGGGGCGGGGTGTTGGGTGATCGACACCGGCTGCGGCTGCTGGTCCCAGCGCAGGTAGAAGAAGCTGCCGCAGGCATCGCGCAGCGCGTCGTCGCGCCAGCGCGTGATGCCGTGGGCGCCCCAGCGGCTCCAACCGGCACCATTGGCACGCAGCGACACGCTGTAGCGCCCGTTGGACAGCACGTGGGTCGGTTCGAGCGCGGACGCGCCCGGCAGGACCTCGCGCAACAGCCCCGGCGCGCGGCGCAGCAAGGCCTGCGGCGGCAATCCCGACGGCGGCGCATGAAGCAATGACACCTCGCGCGGTGCACGTTCGTGCAACAGCGAGGCCACGGCTTCGACGCGTGGATGGGTCATGCCCCAACGCTGCGCCACCCCGCCCAACAGCACGTTGGCCAGGGCAACGATGGTCATTCCCTGGTGATGCGACATGTAGGTGTCCACCGGCTTGAAGACACCGGTGTCGGTCTGCCGCGCTGGGCTGTAGTCGAGCGCCTCGATGAAGCCGTAGTGCGAGCGCGCGGCCAGGGCATCCAGCGCGACGAAGTTCAGGCGCGCGCGATGCGGTGCGATCTGCGCGGCCAGCGCTGTGGCATAGGGCGCGATCACCAGTTCATCGCGCGGCGTGCGGCGCAGCGCCAGCCGGGGCACGCCCTGCGGTGCGTACTGGTAGGCCAGGGTGTGGTCGCTGGCTGCATACGCCGATTCGGAGATACCCCAGGGCACCCGATGTGCATGGGCGAAGGCGATCTGCTCGCGCAGTGCAGCGTGGCCGGCCTCGCAGAGCACGCTGCCGTGCGGCTCGTCCAGCACGAGGGTCGGCATCAGGTACTCGAACATCGAGCCCGACCACGAACGCAGGCCGGCCTGGGTTCCGACGGCGTAGAAGGGCCGGCCGAGCGCGGCCCAATGGCCGACCGGCGCATCGCCCTTGGCGATGGCCAGCAGGCTGGTCAGGCGCGACTCCGAGGCCAGCAGGTCGTAGAAGCCGGCATCGAGCTGCTGCTCCGCGACGCGATAGCCGATGTGGAACAGGTGCCGGCGGCGGTGGTACAGAAAGCCGAAGTCGCTGTCCCAGGCCAATTGCTCGCAGCGTGTGGCCACGCTCTGCAGGCGGCGCAGGAGATCGTCGTGCGCCGGCCCATCGACCCCGCCCCCGGTGAGGGGCTCACGGCAGGCCTGGGCCACTGCGAGCAGGTGGCCGCTCAGATTCCCGCTGTCGACGGTGGAGACGTACATCGGCAACAGCGGGGCGCAGGTCAGTGTGTCGTACCAGTTGAGGAAGTGGCCGCGATGGCGCTGCAGCGTGGCCAGCGTGGCCAGCGTCGCTTCGAAGCGCGCCAGCAACTGCGCGGTGTCGATCCAGCCGAACTGGCGCGCGCAGGCGGTGGCCAGCAGGTACAGGCCGATGTTGGTCGGCGAGGTGCGGTGCGCGACCATGTCGTAGGGCGTGGTCTGGAGGTTGTCGGGTGGCAGGTGGTGGTCCTCGGGACCGACGCAGCGCTCGAATAGGCGCCAGGTGTCGCGCGCGATGCCTTCGAGGTAGCTGCGGTCCGCGGCGGGCAGCGCGACGTCTTTGCGAGCCGGACGCGGCCGGCTGACCCACCAGGTCCACACGGGCGAGGCGGCCCACAGCAGGCACAGCATCGTCGCCAGCGCCGGGTAGGGCGTGCCCGCAGCCAGCAGACCGGCGAGCAAGAGCAACGCCACCAGCGGCTCGGCCCGATGGCGGCGGGCCAAGGCGGCGAACCCTATCGACGCCTGGGCCTGGGCGGTGGCGTGCGGGGTCCATTGCAGCAAGTGGCGGCGGCTCACGGTCATGCGGTACAGGGCCCGCCCGCTGGCGTCCAGCGCGGCCCGCGCCTGTTGTAGCAACTGGACCATGTGCCAGAGGCCGGCCCACAGGGCGCGCGCCAGATCCGTGACCGCCTGGCCATAAAAGTGGTACTTGGCCAGGTCGTCGCGGCTGGGCGAAAACCCGGCCACCGCGCCCATCAGCGGCCCCGCCGAAAAGGCCGCCGCGATCAGTGCCAAGGCGGCCCACGGCGAGAGTCCCTGGCCGAGCAGCGCCAGCAGCAAGAGCGCCAGCGACAGTGGTGCCACCAGCGAGCGGCGCAGGTTGTCGAACATCTTCCAGCGGTTGATGGCGCGCAAGCGATAGCGTCGGGGATTCAACAGGAAGGGCAGCAGCTGCCAGTCGCCGCGCGTCCAGCGGTGCACCCGCGACGCGGCCACGTCGGCATGGAAGGGTGCATCCTCGATCACCGTGATGTCGGTCACCGCGGCGCAGCGCGCGATCGAGCCTTCGAGCAGGTCGTGGCTCAAGACCTGGCCGGCCGGCAGCCGGCCCCCCAGCACCGCGTGCACCGCATGCACGTCGAGCAGGCCCTTGCCGGAAAAGCTGCCTTCACCGAACAGGTCCTGGTAGACCTCGGAGGTCGAGGCGCTGTAGGGGTCGATGCCGCTTTGCCCGGCAAACAGCCAGTGGAAGCGCGTGAAGTCGCGCGGTGGCGGCAGCGGCGTGACGACCCGCGGCTGGAGAATGCCGTAGCCAGCGATCACGCTGCGCCCGTCGGCCGCCAACCGGGGCCGGTTTTGCGGGTGCGCGGCCACCCCGACCAGCTCGCGCAGACGGCCCGGCGGCAACTGGGTGTCGCTGTCCAAAGTCACGACGTAGCGCGTGTCGGCGGCCAAGCGCGAGAGCTCGCCCAGGTCGAGAAAGGCGGATCCGGTGCCCGGCTGCGCCAAGGCGGCGATCAATTGCTCAAGCTTGCCGCGCTTTCGTTCCCAGCCGATCCAGCGCTGCTCGCTGTCGCTGAACGTGCGTGCGCGGTGCAACAGGATAAAGCGCGGCGCCGCATGGGCGGCACCTGCCACCCCGGCCGGGCCCGCGTTGAGCGCGCGTATCGACTGCAGCGCTTCCTGCAGCAGGGCATCGTCCGACGGGGACCGCGCCGTGTCGGCGTCTGCCCAGTCGGTCAGCAAGGCGAACTGGGCATGGCGCTCCGGGTTGGCCAGGTGATGCAGCAGCAGGCGGTGTGCCAGCGCGGCGGTCGATCCCGCGTCGCTCAGCAGGCCGGGTATCACGACCAGCACGCGGTGCTCGGCTGGGATGCCGCCGGCCAGGGCCAGGCGAGGCAGGCGGCTCGGGCGCACCGATTCACTGACCAGCCGATTGATCACCGCTACCACCGCTTCACTGGCCGGAAACAACATCAGTGCCGCGGCCATCCCGAAGATCCACGCCGAGGTCGCGTCCGGTGCTGCGCCCGCACGCCCCAGCAACCAGGCCACGAGCGCGACGGTGCCCAGCGCCACGGTGCCCAGGTAGGCCGGCAGGGCCAGGCGCCGGGCAACGGCCTGGAGGGGTGCGTGCAAGGGCTGGTGCAGACCGAGGGCGCGTGCCAGCGCCGGCCGTCCAGTCCCCTCCAGCCAATGCGTGGCCGCGCTGTGCTGCGGATCACCGCCTTCGGCGGCGTCGGCAGCGCGCATCAGTTCGAGCAACGATCGCGCCACGTCCAGCTCGCTCAGGCCGCTCGAGCGGGCCACGCGTTCGATGCCATGCAGGGTGAGGTCGCGCGTGCCGGTGTGCTCGGCCTCGAACACGCGCGAGCCCAGCATCAGACGCATCAAGGTACTGCTGCGGGCGACGATGTCGGGCCAGTCGGCGTCGCCGATCGCGCGCAACGACGTCACCGCATTGCTCACGCTCAGGTTGTCGGCGGCCTGGTCGGCACTTTGCTGCGTCTGCATGGCGGCCACATCGGGCAGCGCATGGCGCAGCCACTCCAACTGCTCGGCTTGGTGACCAGTGTCGCCCGAGCCGCGGCCGTCCTGAAGGCGCTGCGCCATCTGAGCCAGGAATACCCGACCCACGCCGCGCTGATCGAGCAGACGCAGGACCTGTTCGAGCGCCGGCACGTCGAAGGTGTCGATGCGGTCGCAGCACAGGTTGGCCACCTCACGCGCCGCCTTGTTGGTGGCCACCCGTTCGGCCAGCCGGCGCAGGTTCTCGATCAGCAGCACGCGCAAGGTGGTCGGCAGGGCCCACATCTCGGCCAGGTTCAGTTCGCGTGTCTCCTGGTAGGCCCGCAGGAACTGCACCAACAACTCCTCGTCGAAGGCGCCGTCGGTGTGGGCTACGAAGGCCCAAGCCACGCCGTACACCCGTGGCAGGCCGGCCAGCGGCTCATCGACCAGGACGGGTAAGGACCGAAAGTAGCGCGGCGGCAGCCCCTTGTGGACTTCCGCGAGTTGGGCCTCGATCAGGTGGAAATTGTCGAGCAGCCATTCGGCCGCGGGACTGATGTCGTAGCCGGTGGCGGCCTGCACACCGATGTACTCATGCGCCTCGCGCAGCGCGCGGATGTTGCTGCGCAAGCGAGGAAAGAAACTGCCGCCGCGCAGGCGCGCCCGTGCGGCGCGGTGCGTTTCACCGAGGCTGCGCCCATGTTGCGCAAAGCGCTGCTGGCCAAAGATCTCCGACCGTATCGCCGGCGGCACGGCGCCGCGCGCACCGTCGAGGATGGCGCACAGCGCCGGGCGGGCTTGCGGGAGCAGGCGCAGCAGTTCACGCTGCGCCATGGCTCAGGACAGGGCCAGACTGCCGCCAATCAGCAGGGTTGCCACCACCAGGGTCGTCACCAATCGCGGTGCAATGAAGCGGTGCACCGCATCGGCCGCGCAATGCAATTCATACAGGCGGCCGGTCAAGGCCTGGCAGTGCGCAAGATGCTCCCCGAGAGCGGTCAGCTCCATCGGCAAGCTGTCGGCATCGTCCGCAAAGGTGGACGTGCTCCAGCGCGGACCGTTAGCGACTTGGATGTTCATCAATGGCTCCGCGAATGCGGCCGCGTGGCCGCAAGAAAAAAGGTCCGAGTGGGTCGCTGGCTCGCGATGCAGAGGTTGTCCTCCATACGGCCGAGCGAGGCCCTAGGTTATGCAGCGGGGCACGCCCTGTCTGTCGGACAGCGCACACTTGCCTGTAGGACAACATGCCAGGCCCCTCGCAGGCGCCAGTCGGGCCGGTGTGCCGTCGCCTACTTTTTCTTCGGATCGATCTGGTTGCCGATCACGCCACCCACCGCGGCGCCCCCGACGGTGCCGGCTGTGCTTCCACCGGTCAGCACGGCACCCGCGACGCCGCCAATCGCCGCACCGGTGGCGGTGTTCTTGTCCCGGGTCGACATGCCGCTGCAGGCACCGAGGGTGGCTGTAGCGATCGAGGCCATGACGATGGAATAGACGAGGCGATTGGTGATCATGATGTGGTCCTTGAAGTTGAACAGGTCTTCTGTCCCACGCACCCGGCGCCCAAGAGCACCGCCTTTCGTGCGATGCCCTATCATGGTTTCGCAGCCGGCCGATCCGAATCAGGCACCTGCGCACTGGGGTGTAGGAGAGGGCCGCACGACACGGCGGCCTGTTCGTGCCGAGGCGCAAGATCCGGCCTCAACGCCCAGGAGACCCTGCATGACGAGCGACCCATCCAAAGCAGCCGGCGAGGACGCGGCCTCCCCGGCGCCGCATCGCGCGCCACGCGGCGGCGCCGACCGTGTCGCTCTTGCATTCACGAAACTCTTGCGTCTGTGCGCTGACACCTTCTTCGCCAAGCGCTACGGCCACCGCGCCATCGTGCTCGAAACCGTGGCCGCCGTGCCGGGCATGGTCGGCGCGACGCTCACCCATCTGCGTTGCCTGCGTCGCATGGTTGACGACGACGGCTGGATCCGCACCTTGATGGAAGAGGCAGAGAACGAACGCATGCACCTGATGAGCTTCGTGGCGATCGCCCGTCCCACGGCCTTCGAGCGTGCGGTCATCCTGCTCGTGCAGTGGTTGTTCTACCTCGGCTTCTTCGGCCTGTACCTGGTGGCGGCGCGTACCGCGCACCGCGTCGTCGGCTACTTCGAGGAAGAGGCCGTGCTGAGCTACACGCTGTACCTGGCCGAGATCGACGCCGGCCGTTCAGCCAATGTGGCCGCGCCGGCGATCGCCCGCCACTACTGGCAACTGAGTGATGACGCGAGATTGCGCGACCTCGTGCTGGTGGTACGCGCCGACGAGGCGCATCACCGCGACGTCAACCACCGCTTTGCCGACCAGCTGGCCGGCGAGCCCGTCGATCCGAGGCCGGTCGCCGCCTATCCCACGCATGCGCAGGATTTGCGCGGCGCGTCCTGAGCGCCGGCTCAGATCAACTCTTCGGCGATCAGAAGGCGATAGTGGACCGCCAGGGTCGCCCCGTGCGTGCGGGCGATGCCGGCCGCGCGCGCAGCCTCCTCGCTGTCTTCGACCTTGACCAGCAGCCAGCGGTAGCCTTGCCGCGACAACTTCAGGTAACGCCGCGCCAAGGTGATCTCGTAGCCGAAGCCGACCAACGGACCGGCGTTGTCGATCATCTCCGCGAACTCTTCCACGCCCTCGCGGGGCGTGAATTCCACCAGCGAATCGTCGGGCCAGC
>DATDES010000165.1:0-7009 GCA_036522975.1 Burkholderiaceae bacterium
AAGGCATCAGCCACATCCAGGACGAGAGCGACAAGTCGGGCATGCGCGTGGTGATCGAGCTGAAGCGCGGCGAAGTGCCCGAGGTGGTGCTGAACAACCTGTACAAGCAGACCCAGCTGCAAGACAGCTTCGGCATCAACATGGTCGCGCTGATCGACGGCCAGCCGCGCCTGTGCAATCTGAAGCAGCTGCTGGAGATCTTCCTCGAGCACCGGCGCGAGGTCGTGACGCGGCGCACCGCTTTCGAGCTGAAGAAGGCGCGCGAGCGCGGCCATGTGCTAGAGGGCCTGGCCGTCGCGCTGGCCAACATCGACGAGTTCATCGAAACCATCAAGACCTCGCCGACGCCGCCGGTGGCCAAGGCCGCGCTGATGGCCAAGAGCTGGGACAGCGGCCTGGTGCGCGAGATGCTCGTGCGCGCCGAGGCCGACACCCCGGGCGGCCGCGCGGCTTTCCGCCCCGAGGGCCTGCCGCCGCACTACGGCATGCAGGGCGACGGCCTGTACCGGCTGTCGGACGACCAGGCCCAGGAAATCCTGCAGATGCGCCTGCAGCGCCTGACCGGCCTGGAGCAGGACAAGATCGTCGGCGAATACAAGGAAGTGATGGCGCAGATCGCCGACCTGCTCGACATCCTGGCCAAGCCGCAGCGCGTGACGACGATCATCGCCGACGAGTTGGCTGCGTTGCGCGCCGAGTTCGGCACCACAAAGCTCGGCGCGCGGCGCAGCGTGATCGAGCGCAATGTGCAGGAACTCGGCACCGAAGACCTGATCACGCCCGCGGACATGGTGGTTACCCTGAGCCACACCGGCTACATCAAGAGCCAGCCGCTAGGCGAGTACCGGGCACAACGGCGCGGCGGCCGTGGCAAGCAGGCCACCCAGACCAAGGAAGACGACTGGGTCGACCAGCTCTTCATTGCCAACACGCATGACTGGATCTTGTGCTTCTCGAACAAGGGCCGCGTCTACTGGCTCAAGGTCTGGGAAGTGCCGCAGGGCGGGCGCGCGTCGCGCGGCAAGCCGATCGTCAACATGTTCCCGCTGCAGGGCGACGAGAAGATCACCGTCGTGCTGCCGCTGACTGGCGAATTCCGCACCTTCCCGGCTGATCACTTCATCTTCATGGGTACCGCGCTCGGCACGGTGAAGAAGACCTCGCTGGACGAGTTCAGCAACCCGCGCAAGGCCGGCATCATCGCGGTCGATCTCGACCCCGGCGACTTCCTGATCGGCGCCTCGCTGACCGACGGTAAGCACGATGTGATGCTGTTCTCCGACGGTGGCAAGGCGGTGCGCTTCGACGAGGACGACGTGCGCTCGATGGGGCGCAACGCGCGCGGCGTGCGCGGCATGATGCTCGAGCCGGGGCAGAGCGTGATCGCGATGCTGGTGGCCGAGGATGAGACGCAGTCGGTATTGACCGCGACCGAGCGCGGCTATGGCAAGCGCACCTCGATCGCCGAGTACACGCGCCATGGCCGCGGCACCAAGGGCATGATTGCGATCCAGCAGAGCGAACGCAACGGCAAGGTCGTCGCCGCAACGTTGGTGCGGCCGGAGGACGAAATCATGCTGATCACCGACCGCGGCGTGCTGGTGCGCACGCGTGTGTCGGAGATCCGCGAGCTCGGTCGGGCCACACAGGGTGTGACCTTGATCGCCCTGGACGACGGGTCCGCATTGAGCGGCCTGCAACGCATCGTTGAAAACGATGCCAACGATGTCGACGAAAAGGTCGCCGGAGACGGTGGCACGGCATCCAACGAGGAGAATGGTTGATGTGGAAAGCTATCGTGATGGCGTCGGTGGTTGCGTTCGGCAGTGCCGGCGTGGCGCAGGCGCAGACAAAGAAGGAACTGGTCGCCAAGTTGCTGCAGGCGCAGCAGAGCGGCATCGAGAACATCGGGCGGGCCCTGGCCGGCCAGACTTCGCAGCGCGCATTGCAGGCAGCCGGGCAAGCGCTTCCGCGGGTGGCCGCCGACAAGCGCGAGGCGGTAGCCAAGGACGTTCAGGCCGACGTGAAGAAGTTCTATGACGAGATCGAACCGATCCTGCGCAAGCGTGCGATCGAGGTCGGGCCCGCGACCTTGGCGCCAATCTACGAAGAGCGCTTCACAGAGGACGAACTGAAGATCGTGATCGCCTGGTTCGAATCGCCCGTGTCGAAGAAGTTCCAACAGGTCGACAACGAGTTGGGCAAGACACTGGCGCAAAAGGTGGTCGCCGATACGACTCCCGTGATCGAACCCAAGCTGAAGGCCCTGGAAGCCACCTTGGCCAAGCGACTGGGCGTGCCGGTGGCGCCGCCCGGTGGTACGGCATCGGGGCCGAAGAAGTAGGCAATTGCCTGGTCTGCCAGCGCTAGCGTGTCGATGGCCGATCCTCAGCCCACCGAACCCGATCTGGCCTCACTGCGCCGGCAGATCGACGCCGTCGACCGCGACCTGCTGGGGCTGCTCAACCGCCGCGCCGGCCTGGCGCTTGCGGTCGGCGAGATCAAGAAGCGCGAGGGGTCGGTCGTCTTTCGCCCCGAACGCGAAGCCCAGGTCATCGACGGCCTGAAGGCTGCCAACCCAGGCCCCTTGCAAACCGACAGCGTGGCGCCGATCTGGCGCGAGGTCATGTCGGCGTGCCGGGCACTCGAGACCCCCACCCGCGTGGCCTACCTCGGCCCGGCGGGCACGTTCAGCGAGCAGGCCGCACTCGCCTACTTCGGTTCGTCGATCGTGCGCGTGCCCTGCGCCAGCATCGACGATGTGTTTCGCAGTGCGGCCGGTGGCGCGGCCGATTTCGGTGTCGTCCCGGTCGAGAATTCGACCGAGGGCGTCGTTGCCCGTTCGCTCGACTTGTTCCTGAACACGCCGCTTGCCATCATCGGCGAGACCAGCCTGTTCGTTCGCCACAACCTGCTGCGCAAGGGCGACACGCTGGACGGCATCCATGCGGTCTGCGCCCATCCGCAAGCACTGGCGCAATGCCATGGCTGGCTGGCCAACCACCTGCCCAACATCGAGAGACGCCCCGTGGCCAGCAACGCCGAGGGCGCTCGGCTGGCATCAGTCGATCCGACGTTGGCCGGGATCGCCAGCGAGCGCGCAGCGAGCGAGTATGGTTTGCACGTCGTCGCGCCCGCGATCCAGGACGACCCGCACAACCGCACGCGCTTCGCCATCGTCACCCACCCCGAACGACATCCGCAGCCCAAGGCCTCGGGTCACGACTGCACCAGCCTGGTGGTGTCGGTGACGAACCGGCCGGGCGCCGTGCACGACATGCTGGTGCCGCTGAAGGTCCATGGCGTATCGATGACGCGATTCGAGTCCCGCCCCGCCCGCTCGGGCCAGTGGGAGTACTACTTCTACATCGACATCGCCGGCCATCCCGACGAAGCTCACGTGGCCACGGCACTGAAGGAGTTGCGCAGCGTCTGCGCGTTCTACAGGTTGCTCGGTACCTACCCGTTGGACACGCATTGACGCCATGTTCAATCAACTCGGCTTGATCGGCTGCGGCCTGATGGGCGGCTCGTTTGCGCTGGCGCTCAAACGTGCCGGCCTGGTCAAGCGTGTCATCGGGTACAGCAAGTCGCCGTCGACCACCGAGCGCGCGAAGAAGCTCGGGGTCATCGACGACGCTGCCGAATCGGCGCTGCTGGCCGTGTCGGGTTCCGACATTGTGTTGATCGCGGTTCCTGTGGCGGCCACCGAGGCCACCTTCAAGGCCATCCGCCACCTCGTCGAACCCGGTGTGCTGTTCATGGACGTCGGCTCGACAAAGCGCGACGTCGTCGATGCAGCGCGCCGGGTTCTGAAGGAGCGCGTGCCGAGTTTCGTCCCGGCGCACCCGATCGCCGGCAAGGAAGTTGCCGGCATCGCCCATGCCGATGCGGCGCTTTATAGCGGCCGCCAGGTGATCCTGACCCCTCTGGCCAGCACCCTTCCTGAACTGGTGCAGAAGGCCACCGATGTGTGGAGCGCGATCGGCGCGCAGGTGCTGAAGATGACGCCCGAGAACCACGACGCCGCGTTCGCCGCCGTCAGCCACCTGCCGCACCTCTTGGCCTTCGCCTATTTCAGCGCCGTGGTCAAACAGCCGGCCGGCAAAGACTTCCTGGCCCTGGCCGGGCCTGGGTTTCGCGACTTCACGCGCATCGCCGCCAGCGACCCGGCGGTCTGGCGCGACATCCTGATCTCGAACCGCGAGGAAATCCTCAAGCAGTCGCTGCGCTTTCGGCACACGCTCGACGCGCTCGAACATGTCATCCGCTCCGGCAATGTCGAGGCTCTCGAGGATCTGCTGCGTCAGGCCGCCGACGCTCGTGGCGGTTGGCAATTGAGCGCTGGCGCGGCCAAGGCGCCGGCCGCGCGCTGAACCTGCCGGCCGTGTACGCGATACCCTTTCTCGACCTGCCTCCGCTCGTCACCGCTGCCGGCACGGTACAGCTGCCGGGCTCCAAGAGCATCTCCAACCGCGTGCTGTTGCTCGCCGGGCTGTCTGAAGGAACGACAGAGATCCATGATCTGCTCGAGTCCGACGACACCCGGGTGATGCTGGTGGCACTCGAGCAAGTCGGTTGCGCTATCGATCGCGACGGCGCCGCGGTACGCGTGCGCGGCATCGGCGGCCGATTGGGCGTGCATCAGGCCAGCTTGTTCCTCGGCAACGCGGGGACCGCGATGCGCCCGCTTGCCGCGGCGCTGGCGGTGCTGGTAGCGCAGCAAGGTGGGCGCTTCGAGCTGCGCGGCGTCCCGCGCATGCACGAGCGCCCGATCGGCGACCTGGTCGACGCGCTGCGGCAACTCGGCTGCCAGATCGACGAGTTGGGCCAACCGGGGTACCCGCCATTGGCGCTGCGGGGACAAGTCGGCGGCGAGCTGCTGACCGGCCAGGCGATCCGGATGCGCGGCGATGTGTCGAGTCAGTTTCTGACCGCGCTGCTGTTGGCCCTGCCCTTGGCGAGCGCAGCAGGGCCCATCAGGATCGAAGTCGACGGCGAATTGATTTCCAAACCCTATGTCGAAATCACGCTGGCCCTGCTGGCACGCTTTGGCATCGACATAGCCCGCGATGGCTGGCAACGCTTCACGGTCCCCGCGCAAAGTCGCTACCGCTCGCCGGACATCGTCCACGTCGAGGGGGATGCCTCTTCGGCGTCATACTTCATCGCCCTCGGGGCGATCGCTGCGCGCGACGCGCCGCTGAGAATCATCGGCGTCGGCGACACGTCGATCCAGGGCGACATCCGCTTTGTCGACGCCGCGCGCGCAATGGGCGCCCACCTGCGCAGCGAGGCCAATGCCATCGAGGTCCAGCGCGGGGCGTGGCCGCTTAAGGCCGTCACACTGGACTGCAACCACATCCCCGATGCCGCGATGACCCTGGCCATGATGGCCCTCTACGCCGACGGCCCCTCGACGCTGACGAACATCGCCAGCTGGCGGTTCAAGGAGACGGACCGTCTGTCGGCCATGGCCACCGAGCTGCGCAAGCTCGGCGCCGCGGTCGACGAGGGCGCTGACTGGATCCGCATCACACCCCCCGCAGTCTGGCGTGCCGCGAGTCTGCACACCTACGACGACCATCGCATGGCGATGTGCGCCTCGCTGGCGGCCTTTGGCGGCCAGACGGTCCGGATCCTGGATCCGGCCTGCGTGGCAAAGACCTTTCCCGACTACTTCGAGGCCCTCTTCGGTCTGGTCCGCGCCGAACCCAACCAGGTCCCCGTGATCGCCATCGACGGACCCACGGCCTCTGGCAAAGGGACGCTGGCCGCTGCCGTCGCCCAGCGCCTGGGCTACCACCTGCTCGATTCGGGCTCGCTGTACCGCGCGGCGGCGCTGGCCGCACTGCGGGCGGGTCTTCTGCAGGACGGGATCGAAGCCGATGCCCGCAAGCTTGCCGCGATGGCGGCCAGGCTGCCGCTGCGCTTCGAGGCCGAACGCATCCTGCTCGGCGACGAGGACGTCACGGATCGCCTGCGCGAAGAGGCAGTCGGTCTGGCCGCCTCGCGCGTGTCCGCGCTGCCGGACGTGCGCCGCGCCCTGCATGGCTTGCAACTGTCGTTTCGGCGTGCGCCGGGCCTGGTCGCCGACGGCCGCGACATGGGCACGGTGGTGTTTCCCGACGCGGCGCTCAAGGTCTACCTCACCGCCAGCGCCGCCCAGCGCGCCGACCGGCGCTATAAGCAATTGATTTCAAAGGGAATTTCAGCTAATATCGACAGTCTTCGCGCCGACCTCCAGGCGCGCGACGCGCGAGACAGTTCTCGCCCCGTCGCACCACTGAAGCCAGCCGAAGATGCGCTGTTGCTCGACAACTCCGCAGTCACCATCGAGCAATCGGTCGCGTGGGTGCTGGACGCGTGGGAACGGCGTAGGCCCTTTTAGGCGCAGGCCTTTCTGGGCACCCAGGCCGTCGCGTCTCCCCGGCGCGGCGAACAGCAACCAACCGCCACGCGAAGTGGCAGATCTGCCGGCACACCCCCTCCTGAGTTTCGCCGGCGCCAGGAAACACAACCCATGACCCAGACCCAAACAGCCACTGCCCCGGCCGCGGATTCGTTCGCCGCCATGTTCGAAGCGAGCCTGCAAAAGCGCGACATGCGCGCAGGCGAAGTCATCTCGGCCGAAGTCGTTCGCGTCGAGCACAGCTTCGTGGTGGTCAATGCCGGCCTCAAGAGCGAGGCCTATGTTCCGATCGAAGAATTCAAGAACGACCAGGGCGAACTCGAAGTCCAGGTCGGCGACTTCGTCTCCGTCGCGATCGACGCGCTCGAGAACGGCTACGGCGACACCATCCTGTCGCGCGACAAGGCCAAGCGCCTGGCCTCCTGGCTGTCGCTGGAAAACTCGCTCGACTCGGGCGAGTTCGTCATCGGCACCGTCAACGGCAAGGTCAAGGGCGGCCTGACGGTGCTCGTGAACGGCATCCGCGCCTTCCTGCCTGGCTCGCTGCTCGACACGCGTCCGGTCAAGGACATGAGCCCGTACGAGGGCAAGACGATG
>DATDES010000166.1:0-27768 GCA_036522975.1 Burkholderiaceae bacterium
CGATGGCAGCTCTGCCGGCCTCGTCCTCGTCGTCGGCCCATGGATCAGATCGAAGCTTCCGGTCTGACATGGTCGCTAACGCGGTCGATTTCACAAACTTGCCCAACAAAGCCGCGAGATTATACGGGCATACCCGCGCCCTCCCGGTCACCCCGCGGCTTCGCCGCACAATCCCGCCGCTCAGGGCACTGAACCCGAGCCCCCAAGACGACACCAAGCCAAGATGCCGACATTGCGCTCCCTGCCATTGGTCCTTGCCCTCTGCACGTCGCCGTGCCTGGCCCAGGCCGCGACCGCCGTGGTGACCACCGAGCAGGTCCACGCCGAGCTGGTGGCCCATGCGCCCGAGGGCATCGCGCCGGGCAAGCCGGTCTGGCTCGGCCTGCAGATCGAGCACCAGCCGCATTGGCATACCTACTGGAAGAATCCGGGCGACTCGGGCCTGCCCACGACGCTGAGTTGGCAATTGCCTTCCAGCGTGGCAGCCGGCGACATCGACTGGCCGACGCCGAAGAAGCTGCCGGTCGGACCCCTGGTCAATTACGGCTACGAGGGCAAGTTGCTGTTGCCGGTACCGTTGAGTGTGAGCCCCGCCTTCGACGCAAAGGTGCTCGACGTCAAGCTGTCGGCGCAATGGCTGGTCTGCAGGGAGGTGTGCATCCCTCAGCAGGGCGAGTTCGCGCTCAGTATCCCGGCGCAGGCCAGCACCGCGGGCCATGCGGTGGCGTTTGGCACCGCACAGGCCGCCAAGCCGCAGCCCGCCACCGGGGCGCTGGCGCGCGCCGAGCTGGTCGACGGCGCCAAGACCTTGCGCGTGACCGTGACTGGCCTGCCTGCCGCCCTGCGCGGCCGCGAGCTGGCCTTCTTCGCCGAAACCGCCGGTGTCATCGAGCATGCCGCTCGCGTGCCCGCGCGCTGGGACGGCGACGCCTGGCAGGCGCAGGTGCCGGTCTCGATGCAGCGCTTCGAGAGTCCGGCGCAAATGCAGGCGGTGCTGGTCGCGCCGGGTGCCACCGCGGGCGTGCAGGTGAGCCTGGCGATCGCCGGCGCCTGGCCGGCATTGGCCGCCCCGGCACCGGCGCTTCAGGCCGAAGCACCTCTCGCGGCAGTACCCGCTGCGCCGGCGACACCCGCCCTCGGTTTCGGCCTGGCGCTGGCTTTTGCTCTCGTCGGCGGCGCGTTGCTGAACCTGATGCCCTGCGTGTTTCCGATCCTGTCCCTCAAGCTGCTCGGCTTCGCCGGGCATGTGCACCAACGCCGCGCCTTGCTCGCCGGCGGTCTGGCCTACAGCGCCGGGGTCGTGCTGACATTCGTCGCCCTCGCAGCATTGTTGCTGGCGCTGCGCGCGGGCGGCGAACAGATCGGTTGGGGCTTCCAGCTCCAGTCGCCGCTGTTCATCGCCGCGCTGGCCGTGCTGTTCACCTTGATCGCCCTGAACCTGGCCGGCCTGTTCGAATTCGGAACGCTGTTGCCGAGCGGTCTGGCCTCGATGCGTCTGCGCCACCCGCTGGCCGACTCAGCGCTGACCGGTGTGCTCGCGGTGGCCGTCGCCTCGCCCTGCACCGCGCCGTTCATGGGTGCCGCGTTGGGCCTCGCATTCACGTTGCCGCCGGCGCAGGCCTTGAGCCTGTTCGCTGCGCTGGGCCTCGGCATGGCCCTGCCCTACCTGGGCGTCAGCGCTTGGCCCGGCCTGGCACGTGCGATGCCCAGGCCCGGCGCCTGGATGGCGACCTTCAAGACCGCGATGGCGTTTCCCATGCTGGCCACCGTGGTCTGGCTGGCTTGGATCCTCGGCCAACAGACCGGCATCGACGGCGTGGCGGCATTGCTGGCAGTCCTGGTCGCACTGGCGTTCGCGCTCTGGGCCTGGGGCCGCATCGAGAGCGGGCGTTTCGCGCGCACCGCGTGGAGTACCACCGGCCTGGTCCTGCTCGGCACTGTTTTGGTCTGGGCCCTGCCAAGCTGGCGCGAGGCGCATGCGACCGAATCGAGCCCTGCGGTTGCCGACGCGCGCTGGCAGGCCTGGAGCCCCGCGCGCGTGGCCGCGCTGCATGCCGAGGGCCGCACGGTGTTCGTCGACTTCACTGCAGCGTGGTGCGTGACCTGCCAGGTCAACAAGCGCACCACCCTGGGCAACAGCGCCGTGCTGGCCGACTTCGACGCCCAGCGCGTGGCCTTGCTGCGCGCCGACTGGACGCGCCGCGACGCGGCGATCAGTGCCGAGCTGACGCGCCTTGGCCGCAACGGCGTGCCGGTATACGCTCTGTACCGGCCTGGGCAGGCGCTGCCGACCTTGCTGCCCGAACTGTTAAGCCCGCAAGCGCTGCGTGATGCGCTCGCTGCCCCTTGATGTGTCAATCGCAGCCAAAGGAGTCAACACCATGAACCTGAATGCCCTCACGCCCTTGATGTTCGGCCTGTCGCTGCTGGGGGGCGCGGCCCTGGCCGCCAGTACCGCCAGCGTGGGCCAGGCAGCGCCCGCCTTCAGCGTCAGCGACGCCAACGGCAAACCCGTATCGCTGGCCGACTTCAAAGGCAAAACGGTGGTCCTCGAATGGGTCAACCCGGAGTGCCCGTATGTGCGCAAGCATTACGACAGCGCCAACATGCAGGCGACCCAGAAGGCGGCCACGACCCAAGGTGTGGTCTGGTTGTCGGTGAACTCGACCCACGCCAGCCACTACGATTTCAAGAAGCCGGCCGAGATGCAGGCCTGGACGCAGAAGCAAGGCGCCGCGCCGACCGCCACGCTGATGGACGGCGATGGCAAGATCGGCCGCGCCTACGGTGCACGGACCACGCCGCACATGTACGTCATCGATGCCCGAGGCACCCTGGTCTATGCCGGCGGCATCGACGACAAGCCGAGTTCCAACCCGGGCGATGTGAAGACGGCGAAGAACCTGGTCACGGCGGCACTGACCGATGTGCTGGCCGGCAAGGCCGTCGCGCAGCCTGTGACACGACCATACGGCTGCTCGGTCAAGTATTCGGGTAGTTGACCCACCCCCGAAGCGGCTTCGCCGCGCCCCCTCAAGGGGGCAACGCCAGTGGCCCGGCAGAGCCGGTTCCACGGCGCTCGCTGGGAAATGCTGTCTCTACGGCAGTTGTTGGTATTGGGTCGCCAAAGTCTCGAACGACACGCGAGAAGCCTCGGCATCGAAGCCCGCGCCGAGTTCATCGGCCAGGATCGCGGCCACGGGCGTGGCCTGGCGCGCGGCTTCGGCGGCGTCGAGAAAGAGCAGGCGTGACCGTCGGGCCAGTACGTCCTCGACGCTGAACGCCATCTCCTGGCGCGCGGCGAACCGCACCATCGCCTCGCTCAGGCCGCCCTGCCCTGATTCCGCATCGCGCCACAGCCAGCGGCTCGCGCCGGGCAGGCTGCGCACGACGGCGGCCTCGTCGCCATACAGGTGTTCTCCCGGCGCAGTCGTGATCGAGACGCTGGCTCTCGCGGGCGCCCCCACGAGCGGCAGATGCACCGTGACGCCGCCGGCGCGGCGCGGCAGCAGGCGACGGTCGAAGCAGCGCTCGAGCACGTCTTCGGCCATCGCGCGGTAGGTGGTCCACTTGCCGCCGGTGACGGTGACCAGGCCCGAACGGCCGACCAGCACGGTGTGCTCGCGCGAGATCTGTTTGGTGTCCTCGCTGTCGTCGCCGCTCGGCTTCACCAGCGGACGCAGGCCGACCCACACCGAGCGCACATCGGCGCGCGTCGGCGACTTCGACAGGTAGCGCGCCGACTCGCGCAGGATGAACTGCACCTCCTCGGCGAACGGTGTCGGCTCGAACACGACGTCGTCGCGCGGCGTGTCGGTGGTGCCCAGGATTGTCTTGCCCAGCCACGGCACGGCGAAGAGCACGCGGCCGTCCTCGGTCTTTGGCACCAACAGCGCATGCGAACCGGGCATGAATGCCCGGTCGACCACCAGGTGCACCCCCTGGCTCGGCGCGACGATGCCGGGCTTTGCGGGCGCACCGGCCTCGCGGTCCATGTTACGCAGGTCGTCGACCCAGACCCCGGTGGCATTGATCACGCACCGGGCGGCAATGCGCAGCCCGGCACCCCCGATCGCGTCCTGTGCGACAACGCCTGTGACCTTGCCGCCGTCGCGCCGCAGCGCGGTGACCGGGCAGTGGTTGAGCACGACGGCGCCCCTGGCCGCCGCAGTGCGGGCCAGGGCCAGGGCTAGGCGCGCGTCGTCGAACTGGCCGTCCCAGTACTTCACGCCGCCCGACAAGCCGCGGGCCTGCACTGTCGGCAGCAGTTCCCTGGTGCGGGTAGCCGAGAGGAACTCAGTCGCGCCGAGGCCGCGCGACCCGGCCAGCGCGTCATACATCTTCAGGCCGACGCCGTAGAACGGCGCTTCCCAGAAATGGTAGGCCGGCATCACGAAGGCCAGCGGCTGCGCCAGGTGCGGCGCGTTGGCTAGCAGGGTGGCACGCTCGTGCAAGGCCTCCCGTACCAGCGACACATTGCCCTGCGCCAGGTAGCGCACCCCGCCATGCACCAGTTTCGTCGCGCGCGAGCTGGTGCCTTTGGCGAAATCGTCGGCCTCGAGCAGCACGACCGAGAAACCGCGCGCCGCCGCGTCGAGCGCGACGCCGCAGCCAGTGGCGCCGCCACCGATCACGGCGAGGTCGAACCCGCCCGCGTCCTGCGCCGCCACGAGCGCCTCCGCGCGCGCCGATGCAGCGAGCGTCATGTTGTCACCTCCTCGCCCGCCAACAGGGCGAGCTTGTTCATCGTCGCCCAGTTGCGCGTCGTGGCCTGCTCACCAACCACCTTGGCGAACGCCTGGCTGACGGGGCTGTCGAGCACACCGCTCGCGCACCACAGGTAGGCCGCGTGCGGGACCAGGGCCAGGCCGTCGGGCGCCCAGTCACGCGCACTCAGGTGTTCGAGCACCCGCCTGTCGAGGCTGGGTGCGAGGATCGCCAGCATCAGCCTGGCGTCATCGTCGGCCAGCGCCCGCAGCGGGTGCGCGGCCAAGAGTTCGGCCAGGGTGTCGGCGGCCAGCACGAAGACCCGCGCATGGATGCCGAGCTTCTTGTGCAGGGCGGCCTCGATCGCCGACGCCAGGGCTGCCGCTGTGGCACGCGGGAGCGCACCGAACACTGCATTGCCGCTGTTGAGCAGGGTCCGCACGTCGGTGTAGCCCAGGCTCTCGAGCAGGCTTCGCAGGTCGGCCATCGCGATGCGCTTGGCGCGGCCGACATTGACGCCGCGCAGCAGCGCGATCCAGGTCGGGCGCGGACGACGGGCCATCGGTGCAGGGCCTCAGCTGATCACCGACTGCTGTGCAATGCCACCGTCGACCAGCACATGCTGGCCCGTCATGCCGTCGCTGTCGTCGGCGGCCAGGAAGAGCGTGGCGCGCGCGACATGGCTCGGGTCGAGCCTGATCTTCAGGCATTGCGCGTCGAGGAACTCCTTGTCCGCCGCCGGGTCGCGGTGCAAGGTGGTCTGGCGGTCGGTGACGATGGCGCCAGGCACCAGCGCATTGACGCGGATGTTGCGGGCACCGAGTTCGCGCGCCAGGGTACGCGTCAGGCCGAGGATGCCGGCCTTGGCTGTCGTGTAGCCGACCAGGTTGGGCCGGCCACGCATCCAGCTCACCGAGCCCATGTTGATCACGCTGCCGCCGCCGGCCTTCGCCATGCCGGGCGTGACGGCCTGGATGGCGAAGAAGTAGTGCTTCAGGTTGAGCGCGAGGCGGTCGTCCCAGAACGCACTCGTCACCTCTTCCATCTTGTGGCGGTCATCGCGGCCGGCGTTGTTGACGAGCACGCGCACCGGCCCGAGCTCGCTCTCGACGCGGCCGAGCAAGGCCTGGTAGGCGGTCACGTCGCGCACGTCGCAGGCGCCGTACCAGGGCACCGGGCCGCCGGCCGCGAGCACCTCGTCGATCAGGGCATTGCCGCCTTCGGGCTTGGTTCCGCAGAACGCAACCTTCGCGCCCTGTGCCGCGAACGCGCGCACGAGTTCGGCGCCGATGCCCGAACTGCCGCCGGAGACGAAGACCACACGGTCCGTCAGCGACGCGTAGCGGGTGTAGCTCATGACGGGGCTCCCTACAGTTGGGCGATGTGGGCCGGCAGCCCCGCCACATCGACCCGCAGTTGCAGCACGCGGCCGGCAAGCGGCTCGCGCGCCAATTCGTCGGCCGGGCGCTTCTCGCGCGCGGTCGTGATGTACAGGGTCTTGAGGTCGGGGCCGCCGAAGCAGGGCATCGTCGGGCAGCGCACCGGCAGCGGTATCTCGCGGCTGAGCGTGCCGTCGGCGCTGAAGCGTAGCACGCGCGCGCCCTCGAACATCGCCACCCAGTAGCCACCCTCGACATCGACGGCAGCGCCGTCGGGGCGGCCGCCATAGCGGGCGAGATCCTGCGCCGGGGTCTTGGGTGGAAACTGCAGGAATGCGCGGCGACGCGACAGGCTGCCGTCGCCGACGTCGAAGTCCAGCGCGTCGACGCGGTGGGCCTTGGTGTCAGCCCAGTACATCGTGCGCGCATCGGGGCTCCAGGCCAGGCCGTTGCTGACCGTGATGTCGCCGGCCATCTTGTCGAGCCGGCCCGCGCCGAAGCGGTAGAGCGCGGCACGCGGCGGATCGCGCGGCTCGTAGATCGTCCCGACCCAGAAGCGACCCTTCGGGTCGGCCTTGCCGTCGTTGAAGCGCTCATGCGCCGGGTCGTAGGGTGCCTCGGCAAGGGGGTACGACTTGCCGGACCCGGGGTCGAAGCGCACGAGCCCGTCACGCAGGGCCAGCAGCAGACCACCGTCGTTCAGCGGTGCGCAACTGCCAACGTCGGTGTCGAAGGACCACTCGCGGTGCGTGCCGCTGGCCGGATCGAAGCGGTTCAGTGTGTGGCCCGGGATGTCGCACCAGTAGAGCAACTGCTCGCCCGGGTGCCACAGCGGCGACTCGCCGAGCAGGCTGGGTGGAACGCCAGGCAAGGATTCGATTCGCGCGCTCACGCTTTGGCGATGTCGATCGTCATCCAGGCTTCGAGCGTCTCGCCTGCGGGCAGGCCGACCAAGCCATGCGCGGCCGGGTCGGCCATCTGGATCGCATTGCTGACATGGCTGACCGGCTCGACGCAGAAGTAGTCGCGCGACGGCGGCGTGAAGACCACCAGGTAGGGCAGCGATGACGTGAGCTTGAGGGCCAGCTTCTCGTCGCGCAGGTTGGCCGCGCCGCGCCAGCCTTCGAAGCAGTTGTCGAAGTCGAGGTGGCGCACCTCGCCGTCGATGCTGCCCTGCTGGACACGCCGGGTGGGCAGTTGCGTGCCCGGGTCGGATTCCCATCGCTGCGTGCACTCGATGTGCAGGCGGCTGCGAGAGCGCTTCGGGAAATACGGGTGCCAGCCCAGGCCCACCGGCTGGGTGCGCGCGTCGATATTGGTCACCGACAGGCGCAGTGTCAGCGCCTGGTCGCTCAGCTCGATGCTCTGGGTTGCGTCGAAGTTGAAGGGCCAGTGCTCGTTGGCCAGGTGCGTGGTGGCCAGCTCGGCCTGGGTGGCATTGCTGCCGGCGACGCGCCAGGGGGTCTGCCACACCGTGCCGTGCAGCGAGTGCGGGTTGCCGGCATCGAAGTTCGGCGCGGTCGTGTGGTCACGGCCGAGCCAGCGGAAATGGCGATAACCGATGCGATTCGAATAGGGCGCCAGCGGGAAGCAGGCCGACGGCCGCGAGGCCAGCAGTTCGGCCGGCTCGCAGCTGCGCAGGATCGGTGTCGTGTCGTGCCAGAAACCGGCGATGGCGCCGCCCAGGTCGGGGCGCAAGGCCAGGCGCAGCGCGCCGGCACGAAGTTCGATGGCTGGGGTGCTAGGGACTGCGGTCATGGGGCTCCGGGGCGGGTTCGTTGGCGCGCCGGCGATCGCGCGCGTGCGCATCGTAAGCGCTGCAGCGCCTCACCAACAGGCCGGCAGGACTTCGGCAAGCGCCACCACGCGGCCTTCGTCGATGCTCCTGTGCGCAGCCAGGCCAGTGGCCACCGCCCGCAGGCCCTCGTCGAGCGGTATTTCCGCCGGCAGGCCGTTGCGCAGCGCGTGCGCGAACTTCTGGTGTTCGATGTAGCTCGCGCCGAAGTGCTGGCCCAGGTACTTGATGTTGGTGTCGCGGATCTGGCGCACGGCGACGCCCTTGGCGGTGCCGGACGGCTGGCCCCAGACCTCGCGCCGGCCCCAGTCCTCGCGGCGCCCGTAGCGCAACACGCCAGAGGGCAGCAGCGACTCGAGCTTGCCTTCGGCGCCGACGATGGTGACGTGCTCGTTGTCGACCGAGTTCTCCGCGAACATGCACAAGTCCAGGCTCGCACGGGCTCCGCTGGGGTACTCGACGATCACGTAGGCACTGTCGAGGATGTCGGGCACTGTTTGACCATCGGGGCCGTCGTAGCTTTCGTCGAGGTGGTTGACGCGCTGGCCACCCGAGGCGAACACCCGCGCGGGCTTCTCCTTCAGGATGAAGTCCATCAGGTTGAAGTAGTGGCAGCACTTTTCGACCAGAGTGCCGCCGGTATTGGCATTGAAGCGGTTCCAGTCGCCGACCTTCGGGTAGAAGGGCTCACGGTGCTCGCGGATCGCCACCTGGTGCAGGCGGCCGACGCCGCCCTCGTGGGCGATGCGGATCATCTCGGCCACCGGCGGCATGTAGCGGTATTCCTGCGCCACCCAGACGATGCCCTTGCGACCTTTGGCGCGCTCGATCATCTCGACGCCGTCGGCCACGCGCGTGACAAGCGGCTTTTCGCACAGGATGTGCAGGTCGGTCGCCAGCGCGTCGCGCATCACCTCGATGTGGGTGAAGTTCGGACTGGCGATCACGAGCGCGTCGCACAGGCCGCTCTTCAGCAGGTCCCTGTGGTTTTCAAAGAGCTGGGCCTTGCCGTCGAGCAGCGCCGCGGCAGCGTCCCGGCTGGGCAGCGCCGGGTCGGCGATCGCGGTGACCTTGGCACCACCCAAGGCGCGCAGGTTCTCGATGTGCTCGCGGCCCATGCTGCCGCAGCCGATGATGCCGTAACGAAGCTTGTTCATGCGGGTCTCAACCTTTGAGGCCGCCCTGCGTCAAGCCACCGACCACGCGCTCCTGAAAGATCGCAATCAGCACGGCAATCGGCACGATGGCCACGATCAGGGCGGCCGAGATGATCGGCCAGGGAAAAGTGAACTCGCCCTGGTACAGCGTGATGCCGACCGGCAGGGTGCGCATCGACGCGCTCGAGTTCAAGGACAAGGCGAGCAGGAATTCGTCCCAGGCATTGACGAAGGCCAGGATGCCGGCCGTGAACACCCCCGGCGCGGCCAGCGGCACGACCACACGCCACAACGCACCCATGCGTGTGCAGCCATCGATCATCGCAGCGTTCTCGAGGTCCTTGGGGATGCTCTGGAAGAAGCTCACCAACACCAGGGTGCAGACCGGCAGGTTGAGCACGATGTAGGGCAGCACGAGCGCGGTATAGGTGTTGAGCAGCCCAAGCGCGCGCATGGTCTCGAAGATCGGCACCAGCAGCGTGACCAGCGGGAACATGCTCGATGCGACGATGCAGGTCAGGATCAGCTGCCGGTGCTTGAGGTTCAGGCGCGCGATCGCGTAGGCGGCCAGGGCCGAGACCAGCAGCGAGAAGACCGTCGCGCTCAGGGCCACCGCCAGGCTGTTGCCCAGGTACTTGAGCAGGGGCTGGTCGGTGAAGGCCTGGACGTAATTGGCCAAGGTCGGGTTGTGCGGCCAGTATGTGATGGGCTTGCTGACCAGCTCCGATTCGGTCTTCAGCGAGGTGAGCAGGATCCACACCGCGGGAAAGAAGCCGTTGATCACGACCAGGCCGGCCGCGATCAGGCGCAGCGACTTGGCATCCCAAAGGCTCCTCATGACGACCCCCAAGACGCCTGCGGCGTCGGCCCCCCGAGGGGGCGCGTTTCGTCTCGAGGCGGCTCGGCGACGAAACTCATGCGTTCTTCCCGATGCGCTTCAAGTAGAACCCGGTCACGAACAGCGAGAGCACGAACATGCACACCGCGAGCGTGCTGCCGTAACCGACGTCGAGGTAGTCGATCGTGGTCTTGTGGATCAGCATCGCCAGCGTCTCGGTGCTGTTGCCCGGGCCGCCCTTGGTCATCGTGTACGGGATGTCGAAGGTCTGCAGCGCGGTGATGGTGCGGAAGATCAGCGCGACGATGATCGACGGCATCAGCATCGGGATCGTGATCTGCCAGAACTGCTGCCACTTCGACGCGCCGTCGACCTCGGCCGCCTCGTAGAGCGATTTCGGGATCATCTGCAGCCCTGCCAGCAGGATCAGGGCCATGAAGGAACTGGTCTTCCAGACGATCGTCAGGCAGATCGCCGCGAAGGCCCAGTTCGGCCGCAGCAGCCACATTGCCGGCTCGCTCGGCGCGGCCACCCGGCGCACCACGTCGTTGACGACACCGTACTCGGTGTGGAAGAACCACGCGAAGATCAGGCCGGCGAATGCCAGCGGCAGCGCCCAGGGCAGCAGGAGGGCCAGGCGCACCGGCCACTTGCGTTTGAACGGCAGGTTGGCCAGCATCGCCAGGCCCAGGCCGACGACCAGCGCGCCGGGCACGGTGATCAAGGTGATCAGCACCGTGTTCTTGGTGGCGTTCCAGAAGTCCGGGTCCTTGAGGACGAGCGCGTAGTTCTCGAAGCCGACGAACTTGAAGCCGCCGCCACCCGACAGGCGCAGGTCGTAGAAGCTGTTCCAGATCAGCTTGGCGATCGGATAGACGACGATCAGCGCCAGCAGCAGGAAGGCCGGCGCGAGCAGCATGACGCCGAGCGTCTTCTCGCTCGGGTCACGCAGTCGATCGACAGTGCTCGCGCCCGCCATGCCCGCCGCCGCTCAGCGCATCACTCGGGTCAGACGCGACTCGATCTCGTTCACGCCCTCGGCCGGGGTCTTGGTGCGCGCCAGCACCGCGCTGGTCGTGGTGCGGATGATGTCGCTGACCTGACCGTAGTCCTTGCTCATCGGGCGGCTCTTGCCGGCAATGACGACATTGGCGGCGTCCTTGAACCAGGGAACCACCTTGGTCACGTCGGCATCGGTGTAGACGCCGGGGTAGGTCGCCAGCAGCGAGCCTTCGACGGCGAGGAACTTGCTCGACTCGGGGCTGGCCAGGTGCTTGACGAGGTTGGCCGCCGCCTGCTTGTTCTTGCTGAAGGCGCTGACCGCCCATTGCCAGCCGCCGACGCAAGTCGCGCTCTTGCCGCCGGTCATCGCCGGCAACGGCATCACGCCGACCTTGCCCTTGACCTGCGAATCGGCGTCGTCTTTGAAACGGTCCCAGGCGAAGCCCCAGTTGATCGCGAACACGACCTGGCCGGCCTTGAATTCGTTGACCGTGTCGGGGGTCTTGACCTCGGCGACATTCTTCTTGATCACGCCGGCGTCGACCATCGACAGCCACTGCGTCAGCCCCTTGGTTGCCGCACCCTTGTCGAGCGTCATCTTGCCGGCCGGGTCGTTGAAGTCCTTGCCCTGGCCCCAGTAGGGCAGCAGGAACGTGCAGACGGCGCCCTCGATCGGCGCGCCCTGGATCGACAGGCCTTGCAGGTTGGCATTGCTCTCGGCCTTCTGGATCTTGGCCGCCGCGGCCGTCAGTTCGTCCCAGGTCTTGGGCTCCGCGACGCCGTACTTGTCGAGCAGGTCCTTGCGGTAGTACATGAACATCGCATCGGCAAAGGCCGGCATCGCGGCGATCTTGCCGTCGACGACGTTCGACGTCGCATACACCGGCAGGTAGGGCTTCATCACGTCGGCCGGCTTGCCGATGTAGGCATCGAGCGGCTCGAGCCAGCCCGCCCCGTAGTACTGCGCCGGGTTGACGATGTCGATCAGGTAGATGTCGATCGCCGGGTCCTTGGCGTTGAGCACGGTGCTCAGGTACTGGCGCTGCAGCTCGCTGGTCGCGCCACCGGTCTCGATCTCGACCTTGACGTTGGGGTTCTTGGCCTGGTACTGGTCGAACAGCTTGCGCATCAGGTCCGGACGCTGGTTGGCGCCGCCGGAGAACACGCGCAGCGTGGTCTGCTGGGCGAAGGAGGTGACGCTGAATCCGACGCCGGCCAGGAAGGCGGCGAGGGTCAATGTCGTGAGGGATTGGCGGCGCTTCATCGTTTGTCTCCTTGGGCTGGGGCTGGGACGGGAAACCCGGGTGTCAAAGGGCGGCGCCGCTGCCGGCGTCGAACAGGTGCAGGTGGCGCGGGTTCATGTGCACGGCCAGGCGCGTGCCGGGCGGGTCGCGAAACGCGGCGTTGCAGCGCGAGACCATCTCGGCCGCGCCGATCTTCAGCGACACCAGGGTCTCGGCGCCCAGGGGTTCGAGCAGCGAGACCTCGGCCGGCACGGCCAGGTCGCTCTCGCTCTGCCGGGCGAGCGTGATGTTCTCGGGCCGGATGCCGAACTTGAGCTTGGCCGCTCCGTTGGCGCGCGCCGCCAGCTCGGGCGGCAACGCGATCTCGGTCCCGCCGAGGTCGGCCCGCCCGCCCCGCAGCGCGCAGTCGGCCAGGTTCATCGGCGGCGCGCCGGTGAAGCCGGCGACGAACACCGCGGCCGGGTGGTTGTAGATGTTGTCGGGCGTGTCGTACTGCATCTTCCTGCCGGCCGACAGCACCGCAATGCGGTCGGCCATCGTCATCGCCTCGACCTGGTCGTGGGTGACGTAGATGATCGTCGCGCCCAGGCGCTGGTGCAGACGCTTGATCTCGCTCCTCATCTCGTGGCGCAGTTGGGCATCGAGGTTCGACAGCGGCTCGTCGAACAGGAAGACCTTGGGCTGGCGCACGATGGCGCGACCGATCGCCACGCGCTGGCGCTGCCCGCCCGACAGCGCGGCAGGCTTGCGCTCGAGCATGTGGTCGATCTTCAGCAGCTTGGCCGCGTCCATCACGCGGCGCTTGATTTCCGCCTCCTCGGTTCCGCGCAGGCGCAGGCCGAAGGCCATGTTGTCGTACAGGTTCTTGTGTGGGTACAGCGCATAGTCCTGGAACACCATCGCGATGTCGCGCGCGCGAGGCGGCAGGTCGTTGACGACCTTGCCGTCGATGCAGACGTCGCCGCCGGTGATCGTCTCCAGGCCGGCGATCATGCGCAGCAGGGTGCTCTTGCCACAGCCCGAGGGCCCGACGAAGACCACGAATTCGCCATGCTGGATCTGCAGGTCGATGCCGTGGATGACTTGCGTCTTGCCGTCGTAGCTCTTGACGACGCCCTTGAGGTCGACCGCCGCCATCAGTAGGCTCCCGAACCGGTCTGCGTGCCGCCCGCCAAGGTGTGCACATGGGTTTCGCCGTCGGGCGTGGTGAGCGCTTTCACGGCCGCTTGTGCGCCGCGCATCAGCAGTCCCAGGTCGCTGCCGATGGCCACATAGTCGAAGCCCATCGCGCGGTACTGGACGACGAGCTCGGGCGTGCCGCCGACGGTGCCCACCGGCATGTCCACCGCCTTGCAGCGGCGCGCCGCGTCGGCCATCACGCGCATCACATCGGGATGGGTGGTGTTGCCGGCGTGGCCGAGCGCGGCCGACAGATCGCCGGGGCCGAGGAAGAGGGAATCGACGCCCGGCACCGCGGCAATCGCTTCGAGTTGCGCCACCGCGGCCGGCGTCTCCAGTTGCAGCACGGCGCCGACGGTCTTGTTGGCCGTCTTGGCGTAATCGGGCACGGTGCCGAACTTGGAGCCCCGGCTCATGCCGGCCAGGCCGCGATTGCCTTCGGGCGGGTAGCGCGTGGCGGCCACCGCGCGCCGGGCTTCGTCGGCGTTCTGCACGAAGGGAATCAACAGGGTGTGCGCGCCGGCATCGAGCACCCGCTTGATGCTGACGGTGTCGTTCCAGGGCACCCGCACGATCGGCACCATTTTCGTATTGCCGGCCGCCTGCAGCAGATGAATCACCTCCATCATGTCTAGCGGCGTGTGCTCCATGTCGATCACGCCCCACTGGAAACCGGCGTGGCCCATCGCCTCGGTGACGATGGGGCTGGCAGCCATGATCCACGTGCCGAGCGGCGCGTGGGATCCGGCGGACTTGAGCAACTGGCGTAGCGGGTTCATGACCGGGTTCCTCAATCAATAGATGACCGGCTCGGGTGTACTGGCCGCACCCTGCAGGAAGTCGAAGTCGCAGCCTTCGTGGGCCTGCGTCACGTGTTCGCGGTACAGGCGCACGAAGCCGCGGCTCTGAGGTGCGGCCGGCGCCCTCCACGCGGCGCGACGGCGCGCCAGTTCGCCGTCGGCAACATGCAGGTGGACGCGCCGGGCCTCGATGTCGATCTCGATCTCGTCGCCGCTGCGCACGCACGCCAGGGGCCCGCCGACCGCGCTCTCGGGGCTGACGTGGAGGATGCAGGTGCCGTAGTGGGTGCCGCTCATGCGCGCGTCTGAGATGCGCACCATGTCGCGCACCCCTAGCGCGAGCAGTTTCTTCGGGATCGGCAGGCCGCCCCATTCGGGCATGCCCGGGGCGCCGACCGGACCGGCGTTGCGCAGGACGAGCACTGTGTTCTCGTCGCAGGCGAGGTTCGGGTCGGCACAGGCCCGGTTCATGTCGGCCGGGTCATCGAACACGAGCGCGGTGCCCCGGTGCTTGAAGAACTTCGGGCTGGCTGCACTGGCTTTCATTACCGCGCCCTCGGGTGCGAGGTTGCCGCGCAGCACGGCCAGCGCGCCACCGGGACTGACCGGCCGGTCGAGCGGGCGGATCACTTCGTCGTCGAGCACCGCCACGCCCTCCAGGTTATCGCCGAGGGTGCGGCCGTTGACGCAACGCTCGCCCAGCGACAGCTGCGCCCTGATCCGGGTCATCAGCGCCGGCAGGCCGCCGGCGTAGTGAAAGTCTTCCATCAGCCGGTCGCCGCTCGGGAACAGGTTGGCCAGAACCGGTACCTTGCGGCCGACGGCATCGAGGTCGTCGAGCGTGAGTTCGACGCCGGCGCGGCGCGCCATCGCGATGATGTGCACCGCGGCATTGGTCGAACCGCCCAGGGCCATTTGGACCGCTGCGGCGTTCAGGAACGCGCCGCGGGTCAGGATCGATTGCGGCGTCAAGTCGTCCCAGACCATCTGGACAACGCGCTCGCCGCAGGTGGTGGCCATGCGCACATGGCCGGCATCCATGGCCGGGATCGCGGTCGAGCCGGGCAGTGCCAGGCCGAGCGCTTCGACGATCGAGGTCATCGTGCTCGCGGTGCCCATCGTGTTGCAGGTGCCCGGGCTGCGGGTCATGTGCGCTTCGAGTTCGATCCATTCGGCCTCGCTGACCTTGCCGGCCTGGTACTCGTCCCAGAACAGGCGCGTGTGGGTGCCAGCGCCTACTTTGCGCTCGGCTTGTCCGGGCTTGAGGTAGCGGTCGTTCAGCATCGGCCCGGCCGCGCAGAAGATCGTCGGCAGGCCCATGCTGATCGCACCCATCAGGGTGCCCGGCGTGGTCTTGTCGCAGCCGGCGAGCAGCACGACCCCGTCGATCGGCAGCGAGCGCAACAGCTCCTCGACTTCCATCGCCAGGAAGTTGCGATAGAGCATCGTGGTCGGCTTCACCATCACCTCGCCCAGGCTCATCGCCGGCAGCTCAAACGGCAAGCCGCCGGCCATCAGCACCCCGCGCTTGACCGCTTCGGCGCGCTCGCGCAGGTGGGCGTGGCAGGGTGACAGCTCGCTCCAGGTGTTGACGATCGCAATGCACGGCTTTTCGAGCACATCCTCGCGCCGCAGGCCCATCTGCTGGGCGCGCTGGCGGTGCGCGAAGGCACGCATGTCACGCGCGGCAAACCAGCGCCGGCTGCGCAGATCGGCGAGCGTCTTCAGGCGGCTCATCGGCAGGGGAGGGATTTCGAGGATCGCATCGGCTGGTGTTACCGCTAACATTAATGGGTGAGCGACCTCGCTACCACCCGAGCAAACCCGAATGCCCCCGTCGAATCCCTTGCCCGCCCGTGCCGCGCCACGTCAGCCACGCCGCGGTCACGGCCGAGCCACCTTGGCCGACGTGGCCGCCGCCGCCGGCGTCACCGCGATCACCGTTTCGCGTTACCTGCGCGAGCCGCACCGCGTCGCGCCGGCCACCGCCAGCGCCATCGCCGCCGCTTTGCAGCAGACCGGCTACCTGCCCAACAAGCAGGCCGGCGTGCTGGCCAGCGCCGCCAAGGCAGCGCCGGGCGGCGCTCGGATGGTCGCGGCCCTGATCCCGAGCATCGCCAATTCGATCTTTGCCGAGACCGTGCAGGGTCTGGCCGATGCGCTGCAAGGATCAGGGTGTGAGTTGTTACTCGCTTCGACGGGCTACTCGGTCGATCGCGAAGAGGAACAGTTGCGCGCGCTGCTTGGCTGGTTCCCGAGCGCCCTGGTGGTTACCGGCCGGCGCCACACGCCCGGCGCACTGGCCCTGTTGCGCCAGGCGCGATCGCGCGGGACGCCGGTGATCGAGATCTGGGACCATCACCCCGAGCCTGGCGCGGAAAGCTTCACCCAAATCGGGTTCGACCACGAACAGATCGGCCGCGCGATGGCCGAGCACCTGATCCAGCGCGGGCACCGCTCCCTGGCCTATGTCGACAGCGGCGTGGCCGAGGACTTTCGGGCTCACGAACGCGGCGACGGCTTCCTGGCTGCCGCCAAGCGCCGTCGCATCCCGGCGCGGCGCTTGACGGCGCCGGCCGGCGAAGCCATCGAGGCCGGGCGCCTCGCCCTTGCCGGCCTGCTCGATCCAAAAGGCCGCCTGACCGTGCGTGCCGCCGCCTTCGCCAATGACCACCTGGCCTGCGGCGCGCTGCTCGAAGCGCGGCAGCGCGGCCTGGCGCTGCCGCAGGACCTGGCATTGCTGGGCTTCGGCGACTTCAGCCTCGGCCGCCAACTCGACCCACCACTGTCCACCGTGCACACGCCGCGCTTCGAAATCGGCCAGGCGGCGGCGCGCGCGCTGCTGCAGGCCCTGCACAGCGGCCAGGCCGCCGCCGATCAACGCCTGCCCTGGACCCTGATCGCCCGTGGCAGCAGCTGAAGCCGTCGCCGCCGCGGGCACCGGCTTCGCCCTCGGCGCGACCCTGATCATCGCCATCGGCGCCCAGAACGCCTTCGTGCTGCGCCAGGGCCTGCGGCGCGAGCATGTCGGCACCGTCGTCGCCTTCTGCGCCGCTGCCGATGCGCTGCTGATGACCCTCGGCGTGCTCGGCGCCGGCCGCGCGCTGACCGCGGCCCCGCAACTGGCGCGCTGGATGGCCGCGGCCGGCGCCCTGTTCCTGCTGCTCTATGGCCTGCGGGCCCTGCACCGCGCGTGGCGCCCCGCGTTCCTCGTCGCCGCCAGCCGGGATGGCCGCATGACGCGACGGGCCGCACTGGCGCAGGCGGCCGCCTTCACCCTGCTCAACCCGCACGTTTACCTCGACACGGTGATGCTGGTCGGCGCGGTCGGCGCGCAGCAGAGCGTAGCAGTGCGCCCGGCCTTCCTGGTCGGCGCCTGCGCGGCCAGTGCGCTGTGGTTCGGTGGCCTGGGCTACGGCGCGCGCTGGCTCGCACCCTGGTTCGCGCAGCCCGCGGCGTGGCGCTGGCTCGACACGGTGGTTGGCCTGACGATGTTGCTGCTCGCCGCCGTGCTGGCGCGACACGCGCTGGCCTGAACGTCAGGCCAGCTTCGGGCGGATGCGCTGCCGCCAGTGCATCAGCGTGTCGTGCAGGCGCTGGGCGTCGATCGGCTTGGTCAGGAAGTCGCTCATCCCGCTGGCCAGGGCTTCGTCACGCTCCGAGGTCAGCGCTGCAGCGGTGAGCGCGATGATCGGCAGGCTGGCATGGCGACGGCGTAGCTTGCGGGTGGCCTCGTATCCGCCCAGCACGGGCATCTGCACGTCCATCAGGACCAGATCGAAGGGCATTGCGGCGTCGGCCTGGGCGTCGACCGCCGCGACCGCCTGCTCGCCGTTGCTGGCCTGCGCGACCGTGATGCCCCACTGTTCGAGCAGGGCCACCGCGATGAGCATGTTGACCGGGTTGTCTTCGGCGATCAGCACCTGCAAGCCCGCCAGCGGGCCGCTGCACTCGGACAGCGCGCCAAAGGCGGGCACCGGCGCGGCCTCGGTGCTCGCCGGCATCGGCAGTTCGGCCCAGAATCGGCTGCCCTGGCCGGGCCGGCTATCGACCCCGACCTCGCCGCCCATCAACTGGGCCAGTTCGCGGCAGATCGACAGGCCCAGGCCCGTACCGCCGAACCGTCGGGTCGTCGAATCGTCGGCCTGCGTGAACGGCGTAAAAAGGCGGGCCTGCACCTCGGCTGTGATGCCAGGCCCGCTGTCCTGGACTTCGAAGCGCAACCGCCGGCCGTCGATCGGCCGGACCTCGATGCGCACACCGCCCCGCTCGGTGAACTTGAGTGCGTTGCTGAGGTAGTTGGACAACACCTGGCGCAGGCGCACCGAATCGGCGCGCACCCGCCGCGGCACGTTCGGGCGCACCGCCATCTCGAGCGTCAGCGAGCGCGCCTCGGCCAGGGCGCCGTAGCCCTGCTCGATCGACTCGAGCAAGGCATGGAGATCGAAGTCGGTCGCCTCCAGACGCAGCTTGCCGGCCTCGATCTTCGAGAGGTCCAGGATGTCGCTGATCACGCCCGACAGCGCCTGCGCGCTGTCGTCGATCTGCTGCAGGTAGCGCTCACGCCGGGCGGCGTCGAGTCCCGGCTGGCGCGCCAGGCGGGCCAGCCCGACCAGGCCATTCAACGGCGTACGGATCTCGTGGCTGGTATTGGCCAGGAAGGCGCTCTTGGCGCGGCTCGCAGCCTCGGCATCATCGCGCGCGCGCGCCAGCGCCTGCTCGACCTGGCGCCGTTCGGTGACGTCCTCGGCGAGCCAGATCGTCGCACCGCGGCCGGGGTGGTCCGGATCGATCGCACGCGCGAGCAGGCGGCAGACGAAGGTGCTGCCGTCTCGTCGAGCCATCACGCGCTCGAAGTCGATCGGCACGCCGCGCGCCAGCACCGGGTTCAGCTCGTCTCGCGCCGCCTGCAGGTCCTCCTGGCTGGGCCAGATGCTGACGTCCGGTTGGCCCGCCAGAGTGCCGACGGTCCAGCCGAACATCTGCTCGAAGGCCGGATTGGCCAGCTGGAAGTGCCGGTCGCGCGTCATCGCGATGCCGATCGAGGCGTTCCGCAGGATCGCCTCGCGCTCCAGCCGCTCGCGCTCGCTGGCTGTCACGTCGCGTCCGTTCAGCACCAGGTAGTCACGGCCTTCGAGCGTGAAGCGCGCCGCCGAGACGATCAGCGACAGTTCACGCCCCCGACGGTCGACGAACTGCACCGCCTGGTCGCGCACCTCGCCCGTCGAGTTGACGTCGCGCAGGAAGCGCTGGCGCGCCTCGCTGTCGGGCCACGCACCCAGCTCCGTGGCGGTCCTGCCGACGGCTTCGTCGCGGCCCCAGCCACTGACCCGCAGGAAGGCGTCGTTGACCATCACATACCGCCCGGTGGCCAGGTCGGTGAGGGTGATCAGGTCGGGGCTGGTGGCCACCAGGTGGGTCATCAGGGCCTCGGAGCGCACGCGCGAGGCCTCGGCGCGCAAGCGCACCGTTTCGTCGTGATAGATCGACAGGATGGCCGAGCCGCCGGCCGTGTCGATCTTGACGCTGGTGACCTGGGCGACGATGCGCCGCCCGTGCGAGTTGCGCAGCACGAACTGCTGCGGCGGCATCGACTCGCCCACCGCCTGCTCGGTCAGTACTCGCGCCCGTCCGGCAGCCCTCTGACGCGAGCCGTCGCCATCGTCGTAAAAGTCGAGCAGGTTGCGACCGATCAGCGCCGCGGTATCGGACGCCCCGAACAGCGTCAGCGCCGCGTCGTTCGCGTCCAGAACATGGGTGTCCCGGTGCAGGACCAGGGGTGAGGGCGAGCGGGCAAACAGTTCGCGGTAGCGAGCCTCGGTCGCCACCCGCCCCATCTCGGCCTGCTTTTCGGCAGTGACGTCGCGACCGACACCCCAGTAGCCAAGGAAGACGCCACGGGCATTGAAGCGTGGCCGCCCGCTGACGGTGTACCAATGCGCCACGCCGTTCGCGTCGCTGCGCTGCAACAGCAGGTCGACAAAGGGCTGGTGCGATTCGAGGTCGGCGCGGTGGGCGTCCATGGCCGCCGCATCGAGCCCGAAGTTCTCGATCTCCCAGGGCGCCTTGCCCTGCCGTCGCGCGGGCTGCAGGCCCGAGCCGCCACTCGAATGCTCCGAGACATGGGTGAAGCGAAACGAGGCGTCCATCTCCCAGTACCAGTCCGCCGCGACCGCCAGCAGGCCGGCGAAGCGCAGCTCGCGCAAGCGTGCGCGCGCCCCGCTGCGTGCCACCGCGCGCGCCAGCACCAGGCCGGCGGCAAGGCCTGAGGCCAGCAACAGCAGGTGGGTCAGCGCGCGCAGCGCGAGCAGGTAGGCGTCCGGGTCCGGCATCCCCGGAACCCAGCCCGCCTGCCCGGCGAAGGCCAGTCCGAGCACCACCAAGGCGCAGACACCGGTAACGGCCAGCGCCAGGCGCGGTCCGAGCAGCACCGGCATCAGGCAAACCACCAGCGGCAGAAAGGCCAGGCCGACCGAATGCACGCCCAGGCCGAGGCTGATCGTACTGATCGTGACGGCAGCGATCACGCCACTGACCGCGGCGAGCACGGCGGCCCGCGGCGACAGGCGTGCACGCACCGGCCGGCGATTGAGCAGCCCCGCCACCAGGGCCAGCCCTGCGCAGCTCGCACTGACTAGCAGGCGTTGCCACAGCGGGGCAGCGATCGCGGCGACTGCGAACAGAACCGCCCCCACGGCGCCCAACACCATCACCGCATTGACGAAGCGGCGCGACAGGTCGGCACTGAACGCCGCGTCGACACTGTCCGGGCCCAGCAGGCCCGTCGTTGCGCCGAACTCGGATTCGGACACCGCTGCGCTCAGGTGCAAGCCGCGCGTGCGGCCGCCAGCAGATCGCGGGTGCTGCGCGCGGCCTCGCGCGCCGCCACCGCGAAGTCCTTTCCGGCGCCAGCGTAGAGCACCGCGCGCGACGAGTTGACGACGATCGGCCCGGTCGACCGCCATCCCGCTGTGACAGTCGCGCGGGCGTCACCCCCCTGCGCGCCAATGCCCGGGATCAGCAGCAACAGCTCGGGCGCCAGCTCGCGCACCCGGGCCACCTCGGCCGGGAAGGTCGCGCCGACCACCAGGCCGAGCCGGCCGCTCCTGTTCCAGGGCCCGGCCGCGAGCCGGGCGATGTGTTCGAACAGCAGGTCGCCCGACGCCAGGGGCTGGTTCTGCAGGTCGCTGCCACCGGGGTTGGACGTGCGGCAAAGCAGGATCAGCCCGCGGCCGTCGTAGCCGAGGTAGGGCTCGATTGAGTCGAAGCCCATGAACGGCGACAACGTGACCGCATCGGCCTGGTAGCGCACGAAGGCCTCGCGCGCATACTGCTCGGCGGTGCTGCCGATGTCGCCGCGCTTGGCGTCGAGGATCACCGGTACGTCAGGCGCCACCCGGCGGATGTAGGCGATCAGCCGCTCGAGTGGTTCCTCCGCGCGCTGGGCAGCGAAGTAAGCGATCTGCGGCTTGTAGGCGCAGACCAGATCCTTGGTCGCGTCGACGATGCGGGCGCAGAAATCGAAGATTCGCATCGCGTCGCCACGCCAGGGCGCGGGAAAGCGTTCCGGTTCAGGGTCGAGGCCGACGCAGAGCAATGAATCGCGCCGCGCCTGGAGCTGCTGCAGTTGCGCCAGGAAGGCCATCGCTCAGCCCTGCCGGCCGGGTTCGCAGCGCGCGGCCAGCTGGGCCGCCAGGCCGGTGTAAGTAGCGGGGGTCAGGGCCTTCAGGCGCGCGCGCTCCGCGGCAGGCACTTCGGCCAAGGTGTCGATGAAGGCCGCGATGGCCTCGCGGGTGATCGCCTTGCCGCGCGTCAACTCCTTCAGCCGCTCGTAGGGGTTGGCCGCGCCGTAGCGGCGCATCACGGTTTGGATCGGCTCGGCGAGCACCTCCCAGGCACCATCGAGGTCGGCCATCAGCGCCGCTTCATTCACTTCGAGCTTGCCCAGGCCGCGCGCGAGGCTGTCGCAGCCGAGCAGCGTGTAGCCGAGGGCGACGCCCATGTTGCGCAGCACCGTCGAATCGGTCAGGTCGCGCTGCCAGCGGCTTACCGGCAGCTTGTGCGACATGTGGCTGAGCACGGCATTGGCCAGGCCGAAGTTGCCTTCGGCGTTCTCAAAATCGATCGGGTTGACCTTGTGCGGCATGGTCGAGCTGCCAATCTCGCCGGCCCGCGTGCGCTGCTTGAAGTAGCCCAGCGAGATGTAGCCCCAGACGTCGCGCGACCAATCGATGAGGATGGTGTTGGTGCGCGCGATCGCATCGAACAACTCGGCCATCCAGTCGTGGGGCTCAATCTGGATCGTGTAGGGGTTGAACACCAGGTCCAGGCGTTCTTCGACGACCCGGCGCGCGAACGCTTCCCAGTCGAAGGCCGGGTAGGCGGCAAGGTGGGCGTTGTAGTTGCCGACCGCACCATTCATCTTCGCCAGCGGTTGCACCGCCGCAATGCGGGCGCGGGCAGTGGCCAGGCGCGCCGCGACATTCGCGATCTCCTTGCCGACCGTCGTCGGGCTCGCCGTCTGGCCGTGCGTGCGCGACAACATCGGCAGCGCCGCGAACTGCTGCGCCATCGCCACCAGGGTCTTGCACAGGCCATCGAGCGCGGGCAGCAGTACCTCCTCGCGCGCAGCCTTCAGCATCAGCGCATGGCTGGCGTTGTTGATGTCCTCGCTGGTGCAGGCGAAGTGCACGAACTCGCCGGCCGCACGCAGCTCGGGATGGCCGTCGAAGCGCGACTTGAGCCAGTACTCGACCGCCTTGACGTCGTGGTTGGTGGTCTTCTCAATGTCCTTGATGGCCTGCGCATCGGTCTCCGAGAAGCGCACCACCAGCCCGCGCAGCAGCCCGCGCGCCGCCTCCGACAAGGGCACAAACTCGGCAAAGCCGGCGTCCGACAGGGCGATGAACCACTCGACCTCGACCTGCACGCGGCGGTGCATCAGGCCGAATTCGGACAGCAGCGAGCGCAGCGGCGCGACCTTGGCGGCATAGCGGCCGTCCAGGGGTGAGAGGGCGGTGAGCGGGGACAGTTTCATGGGCGCTGAATTGTAGGTGGCGCCCCGCCCCCACCGACCTTCGCGTCGTATCCTCGCCGGCATCACGTCGCACACGGGGCCGCCATGAGCCAGGGCATCGTCCACCACCTGACGCACCCGCTGATCCAGCACAAGCTGACGCTGATGCGCGAGAAGGACCGCAGCACGAGCGGCTTTCGGCGCCTGCTGCACGAGATCGCACTGTTGATGGCCTACGAACTGACGCGCGACATGCCGACGCAGACGGTCGAGGTCGAGACGCCCCTCGAAAAGACCACCGGCATCCAGATCGACGGCAGGAAGACCGTCTTCGTGGTCATCCTGCGCGCCGGAGCGGGGCTTCTGGACGGCATGCTGGAAGTGGTGCCCGGCGCGCGCGTCGGCCACATCGGCCTGTACCGCGACCCGAAAACCCTGGCCGCGGTGGAGTACTACTTCAAGGTGCCCGAGCACATGGACGAGCGCGACGTGATCGTGCTGGATCCGATGCTGGCCACCGGCCACTCGGCGGCAGCCGCGGTGACTCGCCTGAAGGCGGTGAAGCCGCGCTCGATCCACTTCGCCTGCCTGCTGGCCGCACCCGTTGGGCTGACGCATTTTCACCGCCTGCACCCCGACGTGCCGATCACCACCTGCGCGATTGACCGCGAACTCAACGACCACGGTTACATCCTCCCCGGCCTGGGGGATGCGGGCGACCGGATCTTCGGTACCAAGTAGCGCCCCACTAGAATGGTTTGCAAAGGTCCTCAGCGATAACCACCTCCCCATGAAACTGCTCGGCGCGCTCACCAGTCCCTACGTGCGCAAGGTCCGCATCGTCATGGCGGAAAAGAAGCTCGACTACCAGTTCGTACTGGAGGACGTGTGGGCGAATGACGCGATCCAGAAGGCGAACCCGCTGGGCAAGGTGCCCTGCCTGGTGATGGAGGGCGGTGAGGCGGTTTTCGACTCGCGCGTCATCGTCGATTACGTCGACACCTTGTCGCCGGTGGGCCGGCTGATCCCGGCCGGTGGTCGCGAACGCGCCGAGGTGCGCACCTGGGAGGCCCTGGCCGACGGCCTCACCGACGCCTGCCTCCTGGCCCGACTCGAACAAACCTGGGGTGGCCGCAGCGAGGGCCAGCGCAGCCCGGCTTGGATCGAGCGCCAGATGGGCAAGGTCAATGCAGCGCTCGGCGCGATGGCCCATGGCCTGGGCGAAAAGCCCTTCGCGGCGGGCATCCATTTCTCGCTGGCCGACATCGCCGTCGGTTGTGCGCTGGGCTATCTCGACTACCGTTTCGCCCATATCGACTGGCGCACGCCGCACCCGAACCTGGCGCGTCTGGCGGTCAAGCTGGCGCAGCGTCAGAGCTTCATCGACACCTTGCCGCCATCCGCCTGAGGCGGCGAGGAGCGACAGCGAACCGCTGCGCACGTCCGGGGACGCCGGGCGCTCGGATGGTACGAAGCCCCGATGCGGTGTCAAACCCGGATATGCGGCCCCTTGCGCGCCACTGGCCGCCGCTATACTGCGTTGCACAGCGCCGATTTGTTCCAGATTGCGGGCGCTTTATCAAATACCGCTAAAAGGGACATCGAGCCGGTGTCCGCTTTCAGCGGCACCGGTTTTCCCATTCATGGCATCGATCGGCAACGTCACCGCGCAATCCCTGCGCTTCACCGAACCGCTGGCGCTGACCAGCGGCGCGGCGCTGGCCGACTACGACCTGGTCTATGAAACCTACGGTCGGCTCAACGCCGACAACAGCAATGCGGTGCTGGTGTGCCATGCGCTGAACGCCTCGCACCACGTCGCCGGCGTCGACGGCCTGGGCGACCTCGGCTGGTGGGACAACCTGGTGGGGCCCGGCAAGCCGCTCGACACCGACCGCTTCTTCGTCATCGGCGTCAACAACCCCGGCTCCTGCTTCGGCTCGACCGGGCCAATGCACCCGAACCCGGCCACCGGCAGGCTCTATGGCGCCGACTTTCCGGTCGTGACCGTCGAAGACTGGGTCGACGCGCAGGCGCGGCTGATCGACCGTCTGGGCATCACGCAATTGGCCGGCGTGCTCGGCGGCAGCCTGGGCGGGATGCAGGCCCTGGCCTGGGCGCTGCGCTACCCGGACCGCATCCGCCACTGCATCGGCGTGGCGACCGCACCAAATCTATCGGCCGAGAACATCGCCTTCAACGAGATCGCGCGCCGCGCCATCATCACCGACCCCGAGTTCCACGGCGGCCATTTCTACGAGCATGGCGTGCTGCCGCGGCGCGGCCTGCGCATCGCGCGCATGATTGGCCACGTCACCTACCTGTCCGACGACGTGATGGGCAGCAAATTCGGTCGCAAGCTGCGCGACGGCGCGATCTCCTTCGACTACGACGTCGAGTTCGAGATCGAAAGCTACCTGCGGCATCAAGGTGACAAGTTCAGCGACTACTTCGACGCCAACACCTACCTGCTGATCACGCGCGCGCTGGACTATTTCGACCCGGCCTCGACCTTCGGAGGCGATCTGGCCCGTACCTTCGCCGCGGTGCGGGCCAAGTTCTTGCTGGTCAGTTTCAGCACGGACTGGCGCTTCTCGCCGGCACGCTCGCGCGAGATCGTCAAAGCCCTGGTCGATGGCAAGCACCGCGTCAGCTACGCCGAGATCGACGCCCCGCACGGCCACGACGCCTTCCTACTCGACGATCCGCGCTATTTCGCCGTGATGCGCAGCTACTTCGAACGCATGGCCCGTGAATTCGCATGAGTGAACGCAAGGACCTCGAGTTGATCGCCGAACTGGTGCCGCAGGGCAGCCGCGTGCTCGACCTGGGCTGTGGCGGCGGCGAGTTGCTGGCGCACCTGATCGAGCACCGCCGGTGCAGCGGCTACGGCATCGAGCTGGCCGACGCCAACGTCCATGCCTCGCTGGCCCGCGGCATCGACGTGATCCAGTTCAACCTCGAGGACGGTCTGGCCCTGTTCGAGGACCGGAGCTTCGACGTGGTGCTCCAGCTCGACACCTTGCAGCACCTGCGCAACACCGAGAAGATGCTGCGCGAGACAGCACGCGTCGGGCGCATCGGCATCGTCAGCTTCCCGAACTTCGCGCATTGGCCGAACCGGCTGCACGTCGCCAGCGGGCGCATGCCGGTGACGAAAATCCTGCCCTACCAGTGGTACGACACGCCCAACATCCGCGTCGGCACCTATGCCGATTTCGAGGTGCTGGCGCGCAAGAATGGCCTGACGATCCTGGACAGCTTCGGCCTGCAGGACGGGCGGGCGGTGCGCCGGTGGCCGAACCTGCGTGCCAGCGTGGCGGTGTTCAAGTTCGAGCGCCAATCCTGACCCGAGGAACAAGCTCGACGTGTCCTGCTACACCTCAAGCCCTCAGTTCGCCCGCGTCGCCGCCGGCAGGCGCGCCAGCTTGCCGGCGTAGATAGCCCGCTCGCGCCGCGTCGTGCTGTTGTCCATGGCTCGTGTCAGGTGCTCGCGCGCACCGGCCGCGTCGCCCAGCCCGGCCAGAGCCACGGCCAGCCAGAAATGCAGCTCGTGGTAGTCGGGGTCGCGCTTCAGTTCGCGCAGGATGTGATCGCGCGCGGCCCCGTAGTCGCCGGCGATCGCGGCAGTCCGGCCGAGGTCGAAGTGGCGGAAGGGCGGATCCCGCTCGAGGCGCGCCAGGCGCTCGTGCAGGGGCGCTGATTCGACACTGCGATCCTGCGCATCCAGCAGCTTGGCCAGGTTGCGCAGCGCGTTGGGATTGTTTAACTGGCGCTCAAGAGAAGCCTGGAAGGCCCGTTCGGCGAGCACGTCGAGTCCACGCCGCTGGTAGATCACGCCCAAGGTGTTGAATCCGCTCGGGTAGCTCGGATCCTGCCGGATGGCTTCCCGCGCATAGGCGTAGGCATCGGCCAAGTTCTCGCCCACCAGAGATTCGGCAGCGCGGTTGGTCATGAACATGGCGACAACGGTCTGCTCTGTCAGTGGTTCCAATTTCACTCTGCGACCCCGCGGAAGAGGCCCGAAGGTCAGGCGCAATTGGGTATCCGAATCAAGCCCCGGCACGATGTCGACCACCCGCTTGCCAACGGCGATGTTCACGTGGCCGTTTACCAGGGTCAACCCACTGCTGCGGCTCCAGGTTTCGTAGCCAAGCACGGCCTGATAAGTCACCGGCAGGTGCAGGTACTTGGCCAACGCGGCCGTCATGACGACCAAGGCCAGGCAGTTGCCGGAGCGCGCGTCGAAGGCCTCGGCGGCATTGCGCGTGCCTTCGGCGTCGTAGTCCAGCTTCAGTTGCGCGCGGTTGTACAGCGCGTCGACGAGGCCGCGTTGCGGGCCCAACCTGCGAATCTGCGGCGCAATCTCGACCTCCAGGTAGCGCTTCATCGCCGGGCTTATCGCAAACACCTCGGCCGGGTCGATGCGCTGAGAGGGCGCCTCAAACGCGCTGTCGTCGAACAGCGCTGTTGGCACTGCCGGCGCAGCGCGCTCGTTCATCAACGCGCATCCGGACAGCAGCTGTGTGCCGAGCACCCAAGCCAACAGGCCCATTCGCTTCATGGCGGCCTCCAAGCGACAATCGCGTCGATGCATGGTAGGCCTTATGCCGCCTGCGTTTCAACCCTCGACACCGCCGTTCATCCCTCC
>DATDES010000167.1:0-4766 GCA_036522975.1 Burkholderiaceae bacterium
AGCGACCTGCCTGGTTCGCTGCATCGGCGGCCATCAGCCGATCGACACCGGCGAAGGAAAATGCATGACACCGGACTGGCAAGCCTTCTCCCCCTGGACCGCGCTGGCTGGTGGCCTGCTCATCGGCCTGGCCGCAGCGCTCTTCGTGCTGCTGAACGGCCGCATCGCCGGCATCAGCGGCATCGTCGGCGGCCTGCTGCGGCCGGCGCGAGGCGATGTCGGCTGGCGCGTCGCCTTCGTGGGAGGTCTGATCGGCGCTCCGCTGCTCTACACCTTCGCCGCCGCGCTGCCCACGCCGCGCATCGACGCGAGCACCGCAACGCTGGCGGCGGCCGGCCTGCTCGTCGGCGTCGGCACCCGCTACGGCGCCGGTTGCACCAGCGGCCATGGCGTGTGCGGACTGTCGCGCCTGTCGCCGCGCTCGCTGGTGGCCACCTTGGCCTTCATGGGAGCCGGCTTTGCCACCGTATTCGTTGTGCGGCATCTGATCACTGCTTGAGGATCCCGCCCGTGAACACCGCCGCCTCGCTCATCGCCGGTTTGCTGTTCGGCCTCGGGCTCATCGTCTCCGGCATGGCCGACCCCGCCAAGGTGCTCGGCTTCCTCGACCTTGCCGGCGCCTGGGATCCGTCGCTGGCCCTGGTGATGGCTGGAGCGATCGCCGTCAGTGCGCTCGCGTTCCGGCTCGCCGGCAGGCGAGCGACCTCGCTGCTCGGGCTGAAGATGGACCTGCCCAGCGCGCGCCAGATCGACCGCCGGCTGGTCGGCGGCAGCCTGCTGTTCGGCATCGGTTGGGGTATCGCGGGCTTCTGCCCGGGCCCGGCCCTGGTCGCGCTCGGCATGGGCCAAGCCAAGGCAGCTGTTTTCGTGCTGGCGATGCTCGCCGGCATGCTCTTGTTCGAGGCCATCGAACATGCGCGGCAGGTGTTATCCAAGACCCGCACCGGGTCGCAAGCGTAACCTCAAATACCGCTTGCCAAAAGCAAGGGGCCATCTCGCGATGGCCCTTCTTGACGCTTCCGGACGCAGAGAACTGCGACGGTGTGTCGGCGTCGGGCACGGGTTCCGGGATCCGCCCAATCGTGCGCTCTGTTGTGCGCCTCAGTGCTGATGATTGTGCCTGCAGCAAAGGATGGCGCCTGCAGGAGAAGGCCGGCTCTTGCCATTCATTTCGGCTAGGCTTGCGCCCCTTTTGACCGCGCTTGCCCGGAGCCCCTGGTTTGTTCACCTGGTTCGAACGCCTCGTTCACCCCTACCCCGACGCGCCACCGCCGACACCCCCCAAGGGCTTCGGCGCCTTCCTGTGGTCCTGCACCGAGGGCACGCGCGGCTACATCGCCGCGATGACCCTGTTCACCGCGGCGATCGGCGCCTTCGAGGCCCTGCTGTTCGCGATGATGGGACGCATCCTCGACTGGCTGGCCGAAGTCGCGCCCGCCGCGTTGTGGGCGCGCGAAAAGCACACCCTCGCATTGCTGGCCGGGGTGCTGCTGGTCAGCATCGCGCTGGCCGCCTTGCAGTCGATGTTCAAGCAGCAGGCGCTGGCTGGCAACTTCCCGATGCGCCTGCGCTGGAACTTCCATCGCCTGATGCTGGCCCAGAGCCTGGGCTTCTACCAGGACGAGTTCGCCGGCCGCATCGCGACCAAGGTCATGCAGTCGGCCCTCGCCGTTCGCGACGTGTGGATGATCCTGGCCGACATCATGGTCTACGTGGTGATCTATTTCGTCACGATGGCCGCGATCCTGGGTGGCTTCGACGTCTGGACCCTGGCGCCCTTCGCGCTCTGGCTGCTGCTCTATGTCGTGTCGATGTACTTCTTCGTGCCGCGCCTGGGCCGGGTTGCGCAGCAACAGGCCGATGCGCGCTCGCTGATGACCGGGCGCATCACCGACGCCTACACCAACATCGCGACGGTCAAGCTGTTCTCGCACTCGCAGCGCGAAGCCAGCTACGCACGCTCGGCGATGCAGGAGTTCCTGGCCACGGTCTACCGGCAGATGCGGCTGGTCAGCGGCTTCGAGATCGTGAACCAGATCCTGTCGGTCATCCTTATCGCCAGCACCGCGGGTGTGGTGCTCGTGTTGTGGATGCGCGGCGAGGTCGGTGTTGGCGCGGTTGCCGCGGCCACCGCGATGGCCTTGCGCCTGAACGGCATCTCACACTGGGTGATGTGGGAGATGGCGAGCCTGTTCGAGCACATCGGTACAGTGCAGGACGGCATCACCACGCTGGCGCGGCCCCGCACCGTGCTCGACCGTGCCGACGCGAAGCCGCTCGTCGTGGCGCGCGGCGAGGTTCGTTTCGACCATGTTGCCTTCGCCTACAACCCCAAACGCCGGGTCGTGGACGATCTGACGCTGACGATCCGACCGGGCGAGAAGATCGGTCTGGTCGGCCGTTCGGGCGCGGGCAAGAGCACGGTGGTCAACCTGCTCCTGCGCTTTTACGACATCCAGCAGGGCCGGATCCTGATCGACGGCCAGGACATCGCCGGCGTGACCCAGGACAGCCTGCGCGAGCAGGTCGGCATGGTCACGCAGGACACCTCGCTGCTGCACCGTTCGGTGCGCGACAACATCGTCTACGGGCGCCCGGATGCCACCGACGCACAGATGATCACTGCGGCGCAGAAAGCCGAGGCGCACGAATTCGTGCAGACCCTGGTCGATCCGAAGGGCCGCAGCGGCTACGACGCGCATGTCGGCGAGCGCGGCGTCAAGCTTTCGGGCGGCCAACGCCAGCGCATCGCGATCGCCCGCGTGATGCTGAAGGACGCGCCGATCCTCCTGCTGGACGAAGCGACCAGCGCGCTGGACAGCGAGGTCGAGGTCGCGATCCAGGCCAGCCTGTACAAGCTGATGGAAGGCAAGACCGTCGTCGCGATCGCGCACCGCCTGTCGACCATCGCCGCGATGGACCGGCTGGTGGTGATGGACCATGGCCGCATCGTCGAGGAAGGCACCCATGCCAGCCTGCTCGCCTCCGGCGGCATCTATGCGCGGCTATGGGCACACCAGAGCGGCGGCTTCCTCGGTGAGGAAAAGGACGAAGAGGCGCTTGCGGGTGACGAACGCCCGTCGCCCTGACCTGCGCCCTCGCGCAATCAGAGTGCCGGGACCTTGGCACCGGCCACCGCAACGTGTTCACTGCGCCGGCGTTGGCCGATGATCTCGATCCGCTGCACGGCCGGCTCGATGTTGCGTTGGCCAACGATGACGATGCGTTGCACCGGCACGAGGCGCTGGCCGACGATTTCGATGCGTTGAACTGCTGGCTCGGCGGTCTGCGCCTGCACGGTCTCGGCGGCCACCAAGGCCAGCATCGCGCAGGCGGCAACGGCCATCGTGCTGATCGTGAAGCGGCTGGCGGCGATGTTCATGTCGGACTCCTGATAGGTCGTTGCCTTGTCGATGGCTGGACTTTCGGCCTTGGCGCGGCGCCGCGCGAGGGGCTTGCGACGAAGTGCAGCGCCAGCGCGTTGAACTGCCGCCCCTGGCGACCGGCGGCGGCGCCTGGACCCTGCTTATCATCGGCGCTCGCCCCCTGCCTGCCTCGAGCCCCCCATGAATCGACCCCTCCGCACGCTGCTGCGCATCTTCGTCACCGGTGCGCTGGCGGCGCTGCCGCTGGCCGCTACCCTGCTGATCTTCGTCTGGGCGGCGAACGTGCTGATCCGATGGCTCGGGCCCGACAGCGCGATCGGCCACTTGATGGTGTCGATCGGCTTGGGCGTTGGCGGCTCCGAGGTGGTCGGTTATGCCCTCGGCGTCGCGATCGTTGCGGCGCTGATCTTCGGCCTCGGCCTGCTGGTCGAGACCCGCCTGCAGCGCGGCCTGTCGATCGCGGTCAATGCCCTCGTCGCCCGGATTCCGCTGGTGCGCAGCGTGTACGACCTGCTGCGCCGGATGGTCGCGCTCTTCGTCCATCGCGACGGCGAAGGCAACGGCCTGCACTCGATGAGCGCCGTGTGGTGCCACTTCGGCGGACCCGGCGCGCAGGGCCGCTGCGCCGCGCTGGCACTGCTCGGCAGCGAGGTGCCCGTGCTCGTGAATGGGGAGCGCTGCCTGGCGGTGCTGGTGCCGACCGCACCGGTCCCGGTCGGCGGCGGCCTGCTGTATGTGCCCGAGGCCTGGGTCACGCCGGCCGAGATCGGCGTCGAGGCTGTGACCAGCATCTACGTCTCGATGGGCCTGACCTCGCCCCAGTATCTGCCCCGGGCCGACGCGCTGAAGGCCTAACGCTAGCGCTGGCTGCGCGCCTTGCGCGCGTCGACTTCGGCCAGTTGCGCGATCGAGAAGGTCAAGTGTGGCCAGCGCGGGCCTGGGCAGCCGACCCACGCACGCGGCCGTTCGCAGCCGCCGACGCTCTGGACAGCAGAGGGTGCAGGGGTCTAGGATCGCGCCGCGCCACTGCCCCGGGCATCGCGCGTTCGCAGTCTGCCCCGCACGGCCATACCGTCCACGGTGTGCCCGCCTTCAATGGTCAATGGGAGGATGACATGAACGCCACCAACACCCACCGCGCAATTCATCGGCCACCCGGCCCGGCACGCGTCGGCCCCAGGCGGGCGGCGACCCTGCAGTGCGGCCTCGCCGTGCTGGCCGTGACGCTCGTCGGCGGCGCGGCGCGTGCCGACGCGGTGACCGACTGGAACGTGATCGCCTTCGACACCTTCAAGGCCGCCAACATCGGCGGCAACCCCGCGATCCGCGCCCTGGCGATCATGCATGTGGCGATGTCGGATGCGGTCAACACCGTGCAGA
>DATDES010000168.1:0-6449 GCA_036522975.1 Burkholderiaceae bacterium
ACGCCTGATGGCCCAGTGGCAGGCGGTGGGCTTCTGCCACGGCGTCATGAATACCGACAACATGTCGTTGCTCGGGCTAACAATCGACTACGGCCCCTTCGGCTTCCTCGACGGCTTCGACCCCGGCCACATTTGCAATCACAGCGACCATCAGGGCCGCTACGCCTATGCGCGCCAACCCGGCGTCGCATTCTGGAACCTGCATGCACTGGCGCAGGCGCTGCTGCCCGCCATCGATGCGCCGGCCGAACAGGCGAGCGAGCGCCTGCTGGCTGCGCTCGAACCCTACAAGGCCGAGTACGCCGGCTCGATGCTGGCCGCACTGCGCGCGAAGCTCGGCCTGCGCAACGAGCACGACGACGACCAGGTGCTGATCGATGACCTGCTGCGCCTGATGGCCGCCGACCACGCCGACTTCACGATCGCCTTCCGCAGCCTGGCCGGTCCGGACAGCGCCACGCGCGACGTCTTCCTCGATCGCGAGGCCTTCGACGCTTGGGCCCTGCGCTACAGAGCGCGCCTGGCACTGGAAAGCAGCGCCAGCGCCCATGACGAAACCCAGCGTGGCCTGTGCATGAACCGCGTCAATCCGAAGTTCGTCTTGCGCAACCACCTCGCGCAAACCGCGATCGAGCGCGCCCAGCAAGGTCATTTCGACGAAGTCCAACGCCTGCTGAAAGTTCTCGAGCGTCCGTACGACGAACAGCCCGAACACGCCGCCTACGCCGACCATCCGCCGGAGTGGGCCCGACAGATCGAAGTCTCCTGCTCCTCCTGACCATGACCGATCCTCACGACCACGATGATCCGCGCTACGCGGTGAAGAAGTCCGACGCCGAGTGGCGCGCAACACTCAACCCGATGCAGTACCAGGTGGCGCGCCATGCAGCGACAGAGCGCGCCTTCAGCGGCAAGTACTGGAACCACACCGAGGCCGGCAAGTACAACTGCGTCGGCTGTAGCACTCCCTTGTTCGATTCCGGTACCAAATTCGATGCCGGCTGCGGCTGGCCGAGCTACTTCGCGCCGATCAACAGCGAGGTCGTCGAGCGCGTCGTCGACGAGAGCCATGGCATGGTGCGGATCGAGGTCCGCTGCAACAAGTGCGGCTCGCACCTCGGGCACGTGTTCGAGGACGGCCCGGAACCGACCGGCGAACGCTTCTGCATCAATTCCGCCGCGATCGACTTCGAACCCAAGACATGAAACTGCTCGCCGACTTCCTGCCGATCATCCTGTTCTTCGCGGCCTTCAAGATCGCAGGCAACGACAAGGACGCCGCGGCCGCCTTCGCCTCCGAGCACTTCGGTTTTCTGGTCTCCGGCGGCAGCGTCGGCCCGGGCGAGGCGCCGGTGCTGCTGGCCACGGTCGTCGTGATCCTCGCGACCTTGGCCCAGGTGCTGGTGCTGAAACTGCGTGGCCGCCGGGTCGACACGATGCTCTGGGTCAGCCTGGTGCTGGTGGTCGTGCTCGGCGGGCTGACGATCTGGTTCCACAGCGAGACGTTCATCAAGTGGAAGCCGACCCTGTTGTATTGGGTGATGGCCGGCGCCTTTCTGCTGGGACCCCTGCTCTTCGGCAAGAACCTGTTGCGTCTGTTGCTTGGCGAGCAGCTTCAGTTGCCCGATGCGGTCTGGCAACGCCTGAGCTGGGCCTGGGTCGCCTTCTTCGCCGGGATGGGCGGGCTCAACCTGTGGGTGGCCTACACCTTCTCGACCGACACCTGGGTCAACTTCAAGCTCTTCGGCAGCATCGGCTTGATGCTCGTCTTCACCGTGGCCCAAGGGCTCTATCTCAGCCGCCATCTGCCCGACGAGCCGGCGGCCAGGGAACCACAATGAATGCGGTGACGGCCGCGCGCGTCGAGGCGGCGCTGCGTGAACGCTTGCGGCCGACGCTGGTCGAGGTGCAGGACGACAGCCACTTGCATGCCGGTCACGCGGGCGCCAAGGAAGGCCGGCATTTCACTGTCCGTGTGACCAGTGACGCCTTCGCAGGCCTGTCGCGCGTGGCGCGCCATCGCCTTGTGTATGATGCCCTCCGCTCGCTCGTCGCCGAGGGTATCCATGCGCTGGCCATCGAGGCCCGCACGCCCGCCGAGTCACCCCGCTGAGCGCCACCCTCCCCGCCCGTTTTCCGATCCTGCCGCCGCCCCGGCGCGCGCCCTGCTCTCGAAAGGCAAGACCCCCATGTCCCAGAAATCCCTCGCCGTGCTCGTGCTTGCCCTGGCCATCGCCGGCGCTGCGACGGCGCAAAACGTCGCTATCGTCAATGGCAAGGCGGTGCCGAAGGCACGCCTGGACCTGCTGATGCAACAGGCCACCCGCGGCGGCCAGCAACCGGTGACACCTGAGCTCGAAGCGCGCGCACGCGACGAAGTGGTCCTGCGCGAGGTGTTTGCCCAGGAGGCCGAGAAGCGCGGCATCGCAGCGCTACCCGACTACCGCAACCAGATGGAACTGGCGCGCCAGACGATCCTGATCCGCGAACTGTTTGCCGACTACCAGAAGAAGAACCCGGTCAGCGACACCGAGGCCCAGGCCGAGTACGACAAGTTCAAGGCCCAGGCGACCGGCACCGAGTACCGCGCGCGCCACATCCTGGTCGAGAAGGAAGACGAAGCCAAGGCCCTGCTGAAGCAGTTGAACGGCGGCGCCAAGTTCGACGAGCTGGCCAAGAAGCACAGCACCGACAAGGGCTCGGGCGCCAATGGCGGCGACCTCGACTTCGCCAAGGCGGAGAGTTACGTCCCCGAATTCGGCCAGGCCATGGTCGCGCTGAAGAAGGGCGAGACCACGGCTGCGCCGGTCAAGAGCCAGTTCGGCTGGCACATCATCAAGCTCGAGGACACCCGCGAGGCGAAGTTCCCGCCCTTCGAGGAAGTCAAGCCGCAGGTCGTCCAGCGCCTGTCGCAGCAGAAACTGCAGCAGTACCAGGAAGACCTGCGCAAGAAGGCCAAGACCGACTACAAGTTCGGCGCCCAGTAAGGCCGCAAAGGTTCGCTGCCGGTCAATCGACCGGCACGCTGCGCGAGCGCTCGACCTCGACCGGCCAGGTCGGGGGTGCCGTGTTGCCCCAGGACTGGCGGATGTAGGTGACGACCGCTGCGACCTGCTCGTCGCTCAGTTCCTGGTAGAACGGCGGCATCCCGTAGGGCCGCGGATTGCCCTCGGTGCTCGGCGGAAAGCCCCCGTTGAGCACGATGCGGATCGCGTTCACGGGGTTGCGCATCGCGATGGCTTCGTTGTTCGCCAGCGGCGGGTAGATCCGCGGCACACCCTGGCCAGCGTCCTGGTGGCAGGACGCGCAATGGTCCTTGTAGACCTGGGCCCCGGTTTTCATCATGGCCGCGGTCAGGCCCTCCGGCGGCCCGCTGTGCAAGAGCGGCGTGGGAGCCTTCTGCTCACTCTGCACCTTCAGGTAGGTGGCCATCGCCGTCAGGTCGCTCAGCGACAACTCCTGCAGGCTGTGCTGGACGACGGCGGCCATCGGTCCGAACACCGCGCCGCGCGCCGACACGCCGGTGCGCAGGAGGTCGACGATCTCCTTGATCTCCCAGTCGCCCAGCCCGGTCTCACGGCTCGAGGTGAGCGAGGGTGCGTACCAGTTCTGCAGCGGGATCAACCCGCCCGAGATGTCGTCCTTGGTCACCGCGCCGAGCATGTTGCGCGTCGCGTGGCAGGCATTGCAATGGCCGAGGCCGTCGACCAGGTAGGCGCCGCGGTTCCACTCCTTGGACTGCTTCGGGTCTTCCTTGTAAACACCCTCCTTGAAGTACAGGGTGCGCCATCCGGCGAGCAATTCGCGTTGGTTGTACGGAAATCCCATCTCGTGCGGCCGGCTCTTCTGGTTCACCGGCTTGAGCGACATGAAGTAGGCGTAGATGGCGTCGCTGTCCTCGCGCGTCACGAGGGTGTAGTTGTTGAACGGCATGCCTGGGTAGAGGAAGGAGCCGTCCTTGGATTTGCCCTCGTGCATCGCGCGCCAGAAGTCGTCGGCGCTCCATTTGCCAATCCCGGATTCCGGATCGGGGGTGATGTTCGGCGTGTACAGGCTGCCGAACGGCGTCGGCATCTCGAGTCCACCGGCATAGGGCTCACCGCCGCGCACGGTGTGACAGGCATAGCAGTCGCCCGCCGCCGCCAGGTACTTGCCGCGGGTGACGGTCTCGAACTTGGCCTCGTTGGTCACCGTCGGGGCTTCGGGCGGCTCCGTTCTGGAGCAGGACACAGCGCCCAACAGAACCAGGATCGAAATGGCAAGTCGCTTCATGGCGAGCCGCTCCTACTACTTGCGCAGGCCGCCGCATTCCAGCGGCATCTTCAGCGTGCCGGCCGTGGCGGGCCGTGCATTGGCAGGCACCGGCTGCGCCACCAGCCAGGCCGTGATCGCCCCGATGTCCTCGGCGCTCAGCAACTTGGCGACGTCGTGCATGCAGTCGGGCTTCATCGCATGCCGCTTGTTGTCCTTCCAGGCCCCCATCTGGGCCGTGATGTAGGGCGGATACAGGCCGACCAAGCCCGGAATGGCGGGTTCCATGCCGGTCAACGCCTCGCCATGGCAGGCCACGCATGCCGGCAGCTTGCGCGCCGGATCGCCCTGGCGAACCAGCTTCGCGCCGCGCTCCAGGTCGGCGGCCGGCGCGCGCGTCGACGGCGCCGGGTGGTCCGGCTGCAGCCTGGCGTAATGGTCGGCAATCTCGAGCAGGTAGGTGTCCGACAGGTACGCAACCATGTAATTCATGATCGCGGACTCACGCCGCTTGTCGCGGAAATTGACCAGCTGGTTGTAAAGGTAACCCGCCGGCTTGCCGGCCAGGCGCGGGTAGTACTCGTTCTTGCTCAGGCCCTCGCCCTTCTTGCCATGGCACGCCGCACAGGCCAGCAAGCGCTGCTCGATGGTGTTGGGCACTGCGGCCTGGGCTTGGGCCGTGCGCAGCGGTGTGAACAGCGCCAGCCAGAGAGCGATCAGCAACCAAGTCCGGGGCCGTGCCATGCGATGCCCTTTCGGGTGGCAGGCCGAAACAGCCTGTCGACCGGACTGTCCACGCCCCGCGGCGCCGCGTCAATCTGCGGTGGGCCCTTGAGTGGGCCCCGAAGCGCTATGCCGCCATCGGCACCAGGAAGTCGCGGCTGATCCCCACGCCCAGGTCGCCGACGCGATCGAGGAACTGCGTCAGGTAGGCGTGCAGTCCGGTCGCCAGGATCTCGTCGGTGTTGCCGTACTGCAGATCGCTGCGCAGGCGGCCGGCGCGGCGTAGGGTATCCGCGCTCTGGGCGTTGGCCACCAAGGCGAGGTTGGAAACCACCTCGTTCATGCATGCTGCCAGCGAGCGCGGCATGTCCGGGCGCAGGATCAGCAGTTCGGCGACCTTGTCGGGCCGGATCACGTTGCGATAGACCTTGCGGTAAACCTCGAAACCGGAGACGGAGCGCAGGATCGCGCTCCAGTGGTAGAAGTCGACCTCGTGGCCCTCCTTGGCCTGGCCGCCGAAGTAGTCGCTGCCACCGAGGGCCTGGAACTTCACGTCCAGCAGGCGCGCGGTATTGTCGGCGCGTTCGAGGAAGGTGCCGATGCGCAGGAAATGGAGGGCCTCGTCATGCAGCATGGTGCCCACCGTTACACCGCGCGACAGGTGCGAGCGTGTCTTCACGCGCTCGAGCACCGGTCCCGGGTCGCGCAGCACCGCCTCGGCGCGCAAGGCCTTGTTGAACTCGAGCCAGGTCTGGTTCTGTGTCTCCCAGACTTCGGTGGTCAGTGCGCCGCGCACCGCTCGGGCGTTCTCGCGCGCCGCACGCACACAGGACAGGATCGACGACGAATTGCTCTCGTCGCGGATCATGAAATCCAAGACGTTGCGCGCATTGACCTCGCCATATCGCTGGGCGAAGCTGCCGGTCAGTTCGCTGATCGACAGCAGGCCGCGCCAGCCCTGCTCGGCGGCATCCTGAGACTGCGGCAGCAGCGACATCTCGTAATTGACGCCCAGCATGCGAGCGGTGTTCTCGGCGCGCTCCATGTAGCGCGCCATCCAGAACAGGTGGTCAGCGGTTCTAGACAACATGATCTATACCTCCAGGACCCAGGTGTCCTTGGTGCCACCGCCCTGCGACGAATTGACCACCAACGAACCTTCTTTCAGCGCCACGCGCGTCAGGCCGCCGGGCACCATCTGCACGGTCTTGCCCGAAAGTACGAAGGGCCGCAGGTCGATATGCCGCGGCGCAATGCCCGACTCGACGAAGGTCGGGCAGGTCGACAGCGCCAGGGTCGGCTGAGCGATGTAGTTCGTCGGATTGGCCACCAGCGCGGCTCGAAAGTCTTCGATCTCCTGCTTGCTGGCCGCCGGGCCAACCAGCATGCCGTAACCGCCGGCGCCGTGCACTTCCTTGACCACCAGGTCGGCCAGGTGGTCGAGCACGTACTGCAGGTCGCCCTTGTCTCGGCAC
>DATDES010000169.1:0-2449 GCA_036522975.1 Burkholderiaceae bacterium
CGCCGCGGGGCGGGCGGGCAAGGCCGCGGGCTACCTGCGTCTCGTGACCTACACGCTGTCGAGCGAGACTGGCATCTCATTACGAGCAGCTGGATGGCAGCCCGTGTCGGCCGTGCATGGCCGGTCGTGGTCGTGCCCGGCGCGGCCGGCAGCGGTCAAGGGTGAGGCCAAGGTGCGTTGGGAGCGGGTGATGGGCGAGGTGCCGGCCGAGCCGCGCAAGCGGTGGCTCGGGCTGGAGCGGCCGAGCGGGCAGGGCTCGCTGGAGACGCTGTGGTCGGCAGCTGCCTGAGCGCCTGCGGGGGAGGGGGGCTCCTACGGAGCGTGAGGCGACCGATCCGGCATTATGGAGCAAACGCACCTTCCGCTAGGTCGCCGCTCGTCCGTCGGCTTTCTACCATGGCGGCATGACCGACCTTGCTGTCTCCGCCCTGATCCGCAAGCGCGCCGAGCTGGCCGGCGAGCAGGAACAGCTCCGCGAGCGCCTGGACGCGCTGCGGCAGGACCTGGTGCATCTGGACGCCACGATCCGGCTGTTTGATCCCGGCTACGACATCGCGGCTGGCGGACCGAAGCGACCGCCGTCCGGTGCGAGCCCGTTTGTGCTCGGCGGCCTGACGCGGGCGATCTTCGACGCTTTGCGGACGGCCCAGAAGCCCCTGACGATCGCGGCCATCACGCTGGAGGTGATGGCCGCAAAGGGATTCGACGCCAAGGATCGGGAGCTGCTGGCCGACATCCAGCGGCGGGTCGCAAGGATGGTCCGCAAGAAGGCAAACGGCGTTCTTCGGCGCGTACCGATGGACGAAGGTTTCGTTGGCTGGAGCGTGGCACCTTAGGTTGCGCAAGAGCCGCCTTCAGGCCGCATGCCGTTGCCAGTACCCGCACCAGTTGCGGCTCTTGGGTTGGTGCAGCGCGTCGGCTGTCATCCGCTCATACTGGCAGCCGGTATCCTCGCGGCGCATGTCCTCGCGCCATGCCATCTCGCCGGCGTAGAAGCCGAGATAGATGCCGCTGAGGTGGTGGTGCTGGCCGAACTCGGCCCGGCGCAGGCGGCTGAAGTAGCTCTCGGCCTGATTGGTGCAGGCATCGTCATCGGAGAATGCGACGCCGTGGTTGATCCGCTTGGTGACGAACCGGGCGTGCAGCTCGTCCCAGCACGCGGCCTCGTCGGCATAGACCGTGCTGCCGGCCGCGATCCGGCGGGCAACCACCGCCACGCCCTCGTCCTCGGAGCGGGTCACGAACGGCAACGTGCGGCCCTGGCGCTCGCGCATGACCACGACCACGCGGCGCTTGCCGGTCTGGTGCTCGGCCAAGCGGCGGTCGACCCGGTTGGTCTTGTGGTTCGCCTGCCGGATCGAGCCACCGATGTGGCAGCCGTCGATCTCGACCTCGCCACGCGGCTGGTACTTGGCCTGATCGGCCGCCATGGCCTCGCGCAGCTTGTGCGCCAGCACGAACGCCGTCTTGTAGCTCACGTCGAGATCGCGGCCGAGCTGCAAGGCACTGATGCCCTTGTGCGCGTTGGCGAAGATCGCGATGGCCATCAGGTAGTCGCGCATCGGCAGCTTGCGGCCGTGGAAGGTCGTGCCGCTGGTGACGCTGAACTGCTTGTCACAACCCTTGCACTTGAACAGGCGGCGGGTGCGGAATTCGTAGCAGGCGACACAGCCGCAGGCCGGGCAGACCGGTTCGCCGCCCGTCTCGGGCCACCGCAATGCTCTGAAGGTGCTGTGCGCCTGCTCGTCCGACAGGCGGGCGACCCGCACCAGCGAGAGGGTGCGAGCCTTGGCGGCGAGGAGGAAGTGGGAGGACATTCAGATGGATCATCGCATTCGGTGTTGATGAACTGAATATCATGATATATCAAGTCGTCGTCAATGACGAATGCATTGAAGGCGATGATGTCGTCACCCGATCCGAGGATGCTGATGGAAATCGAGCGGGACTGGTCCGAGCACGTCAAGGGGCTGCTGAAGGCCGAGCTGAAGCGCCGCAACGTCGGCTATCGCGAGCTGGCCGAAAAGCTGGGCACGCTCGGCATCCACGAGACGGAACGTAACATCGCGAACAAGATCAGCCGGGGCGGCTTCACCGCGGTGTTCCTCGTGCAGTGCCTGGTCGCCGTCGGTTGCCGCGAGGTGCGCCTCGACTAGGTGTCAGCGGCCAATGCCGCCCAGCAAGCGCACCAACGCATAAGGCGATCAAACCAAAGTCCCGCTGAGCGCCACAGCTCAGCTAGCCACAAACCGCAGGTGAGTTTGCTCCATAATGCCGGATCTTCGGGCAGCATGTCTCCTACCCCTTGGGTGGCCAGGCCGACCCTCCGCGGCCTTCAGGCAGCTCCCTGGCAGCGACAAGGGGACGAGCCCGCCACCGCCGGCACGACCCGGTCTGCCGGTATCCCCAAGCTTCCTGCGCTGTCGCTGCGTGCAGCCCGGGGCACCCC
>DATDES010000170.1:0-5020 GCA_036522975.1 Burkholderiaceae bacterium
CGACGTGATCCAGCCCTACGAGACCCGCAAGCGCATCTGTCGCTCGCTGGCGATGCTGGCCGACAAGAAGCTTGAGAACCCGTGGCGCAAGCACGGCAACATTCCCCTTTGAGGTCGACCATGTTCAAGAAGATCCTGATCGCCAACCGCGGCGAGATCGCCTGCCGGATCATCAAGACCGCGCGCAGAATGGGCATCGCGACCGTCGCGGTGTATTCCGATGCCGACCGCGACGCGCTGCACGTCGAGTTGGCCGACGAGTCGGTGCTGCTCGGCCCGGCCCCCAGCCGCGAGAGCTACCTTGTTGCCGACAAGATCATTCAGGCCGCGAAGCAGACCGGCGCACAGGCGATCCACCCGGGCTACGGCTTCCTGTCCGAGAACGAAGCCTTCGCACGCCGGGTTGAGGAAGAGGGCCTGGTCTTCATCGGTCCGAAGCACGGTTCGATCGCTGCGATGGGCGACAAGATCGCGTCGAAAAAGCTGGCCCTCGATGCGAAGGTCAACACCATCCCGGGCTGGAACGAGGCCATCGGGTCGGCTGAGCGCGCGGTCGAGATCGCGCGTGACATCGGCTACCCGGTGATGATCAAGGCCAGCGCCGGTGGCGGCGGCAAGGGCCTGCGCGTGGCCTTCAACGACAAGGAGGCGTTCGACGGCTTCTCGTCCTGTCGCAACGAGGCCAAGGCCAGCTTCGGCGACGACCGCATTTTCATCGAGAAGTTCGTCGAGAGCCCGCGGCATATCGAGATCCAGGTCTTGGGCGATGCGCATGGCAACGTCGTCTTTCTGCACGAACGCGAGTGCTCGATCCAGCGCCGCCACCAAAAGGTGATCGAGGAAGCGCCGTCGCCCTTCATCAGCGACGCCACGCGGGCGGCGATGGGTGCTCAGGCGGTGGCCCTGGCCCAGGCGGTGAACTACCAGAGCGCAGGCACGGTCGAGTTCGTCGTCGGCCGTGACCAGAGCTTCTACTTCCTCGAGATGAACACCCGGCTGCAAGTCGAGCACCCGGTTACCGAGTGCATTACCGGTCTGGATCTGGTCGAGTGGATGATCCGCGTCGCAGCCGGCGAGAAGTTACCGTTCACCCAGGCGCAGATTCCGCGCAAGGGCTGGGCCATCGAGTGCCGCATCAATGCAGAGGATCCGTTCCGCGGTTTCCTGCCGTCGACAGGCCGCCTGGTCAGCTACCGGCCGCCTGCGCAGACCATGGAGGCTGCGTTGCCGACGCCCAAGGAAGGCGGCGTGCGTGTCGACACCGGCGTCTACGAGGGCGGCGAGATCCCGATGTTCTATGACTCGATGATCGCGAAGCTGGTCGTGCATGGGCGCGACCGCGCCGAAGCGATCACCAAGATGCGCGAGGCGCTGAATGCATTCGTGATCCGCGGCATTGCGTCGAACATCCCGTTCCAGGCGGCGTTGCTGGCGCATCCGAAGTTCGTCGCGGGGGAATTCAACACCGGCTTCATCGCCGAGCATTTCCCGCAGGGCTTCGGCGCCACGGACATTCCGCACGACGACCCGCTGTTCCTGGTCGCGCTGGCGGCCTTCTGCCGACGCAAGGCGCGCGAACGCGCGGCCGGCATCAGCGGTCAACTCCCGGGGCATGGCTTGAAGGCGCTGGCCGACCTGGTGGTGGTGGTGCTCGGCCCCGGCGGCTTGCAAACGCACCATGCGGTGCGCCTGGACGCGTTCGAGCCGGTCTCGGGCAAGGCCGATGTGGTCATCGGCGAGCGTCACTTCGCGATCCAGAGCACGACGCGGCTCGGCGATGTCCTGATGACCGGTACCTGCAACGGCAAGCCGTTTGCCGCGCAGGTCGAACGAGGCGGTGCGAGCAACCCGCTGGTGATACGCGTGGCGCATCACGCTGCCCGCATTGATACCCTGGTCCTGCTGCCGCGGGCGGCCGAGCTGTTGATGCTGATGCCGCACAAGGTGGCGCCGGACCTGTCGAAGTTCCTGCTCTCTCCGATGCCGGGACTGCTGGCCGACATCAGCGTGGTGCCGGGCCAGAAGGTAGTGGCCGGGGAGAAGCTCGCCGTCATCGAAGCGATGAAGATGGAGAACATCCTGATCGCCGCCAACGACGGCACGGTCGGTGAACTCCTGGCCCAGAAGGGCGACAGTCTGGCCGTCGATCAACCGATTTTGAGTTTCGCGTGATGAGCAGCCGACCCTTCACGATCCTGGGCATCCAGCAGATCGCCATCGGCGGGCCCGACAAGCAGCGTCTGAGGGCGCTGTGGGTCGACGTGCTGGGGCTGGCGGTGAAAGGCAACTTCGTGTCGGAGCGCGAGAACGTTGACGAGGACATCTGCGCGCTCGGGCAGGGCGCGCACGCAGTCGAGGTCGACCTCATGCAGCCGATCGATCCGGACAGAAAGCCCGCGGTGCATGCCACGCCCCTGAACCATGTTGGGCTGTGGGTCGACGATCTCGGCGCCGCCGTCCAGTGGATGACCGCGCAGGGCGTGCGCTTTGCGCCCGGCGGCATCCGCAAGGGCGCGGCCGGCCATGACATCTGTTTCATCCACCCAAAGGGCAACGAGCAGTTTCCGCTTGGAGGCGAAGGCGTGTTGATCGAGCTGGTGCAGGCGCCGCCGGACGTGATCGCAGCCCGGGGCTGAGGGGCTGGCCCGGCTGCAGGGGCGCTGGGCGCGCTAGGCGGCGATCATCCCCTTGCAGCAATCGGGCTCGCGGTTTACGCGACAATCGCACTTCGATCTGCCGGCCGAAGTCGATGAACCCACGCACTCTCTACGACAAGCTCTGGGACGAGCACGCCGTCCACACCGAGGACGATGGCACGACCGTGCTCTACATCGACCGCCACCTGGTCCACGAGGTGACGAGCCCGCAGGCTTTCGAGGGCCTGCGCCTGGCCGGGCGCAAGGTCTGGCGCGAGAGTTCGATCGTCGCGACCGCCGACCACAACACCCCGACCAACCATTGGGAAGAGGGCTACGACGGCATTGCCGACCCGGTGAGCAAGCAGCAGATCGTCACCCTCGACGCGAACATCAAGGCCTTCGGCGCGGCGGCCTATTTCCCCTTCCTCGACAAGCGCCAGGGCATCGTGCACGTGATCGGGCCGGAGCAGGGCGCCACGCTGCCGGGCATGACGGTCGTGTGCGGCGACAGCCATACCAGCACCCACGGCGCCTTCGGTGCACTGGCGCATGGCATCGGCACCAGCGAGGTCGAGCACGTCTTGGCCACGCAGACCTTGCTGGCCAAGAAGGCCAAGAATCTGCTGATCAAGGTGGAGGGCACGTTGCCGCGCGGCTGCACCGCCAAGGACATCGTGCTGGCCATCATCGGCAAGATCGGCACCGCCGGCGGCACCGGTAGCACGATCGAATTCGGTGGCAGCGCGATCCGCGCCCTCAGCATGGAAGGTCGCATGACGGTCTGCAACATGGCCATCGAGGCCGGCGCGCGTGCCGGCCTGGTGGCCGTGGACGAGAAGACGATCCAGTACGTGCAGGGGCGACCATTCGCGCCCACCGGAGTCGAATTGCAACATGCGATCGCTTACTGGCGCACCCTGCAGTCGGACGCCGACGCGAAGTGGGACCGCGTCGTCGAGATCGATGCCAGCCAACTCAAGCCGCAGGTGACCTGGGGCACCAGCCCGGAGATGGTCGTCGCGATCGACGAGCGAGTGCCCGACCCGGAGCGCGAGAAGGACGCCGGCCGCCGCGAAGGCATCGAGCGTGCACTCGTCTACATGGACCTGCAGCCGAACAAGGCGATCACCGACATACGAATCGACAAGGTCTTTATCGGCTCGTGCACCAACAGCCGCATCGAAGACCTGCGCGAAGCCGCCGCGGTGGTCAAACGCCTCGGCCGACGCGTGGCCGGCAGCGTCAAGCTGGCTTTGGTCGTGCCGGGCTCGGGCCTCGTGAAGGCCCAGGCCGAGCGCGAGGGCCTGCACGAAATCTTCAAGGCGGCAGGCTTCGACTGGCGCGAGCCTGGCTGTTCGATGTGCCTGGCGATGAATGCCGACCGGCTCGAACCCGGCGAACGTTGCGCGTCGACCAGCAACCGGAATTTCGAGGGTCGCCAGGGCGCCGGTGGCCGGACCCACCTGGTCAGCCCGGCAATGGCGGCCGCGGCGGCCATCGAGGGCCACTTCGTCGACGTGCGGCGCATTTCGTGAGACAAGCGGGAGAAGACTGATGAAGCATAGGACGGGACTCGTCATCGCCGCGACGGCCGCATTGCTGGCAGGGTGCAATACCTTGGAGGGCATTGGCAAGGACCTCTCCAAGGCCGGCGAGGCGAGCGAAAACGCCCCGCAGAAGAAGTAGGGACCGACCGTGCAAGCCTTCACCGTCCACAAGGGTCTGGTCGCGCCGATCGACCGCGCCAACGTCGACACCGACGCGATCATCCCGAAGCAGTTCCTGAAGTCGATCAAACGCTCGGGCTTCGGCCCCAACCTGTTCGATGAATGGCGCTACCTCGACCGGGGCGAGCCGGGTGAGAACCCGGCGCTGCGCAAGCCGAACCCGGATTTCGTCCTGAACCAGCCGCGATACCAGGGCGCTTCGGTCCTGCTGGCGCGCAAGAATTTCGGTTGCGGCTCAAGCCGCGAGCATGCGCCCTGGGCGTTGGACCAGTTCGGCTTCCGGGCCCTGATCGCCCCGAGCTATGCCGACATCTTCTTCAATAACTGCTTCAAGAACGGACTGCTGCCGATCGTGTTGCCGGAGCACGAGGTCGCGCGGCTGTTCGACGAGGTCGCTGCGTTTCCCGGCTATGCGCTGACCATTGACCTGCCGCGCCAAGTGGTCGCCAAGCCCGATGGGGTGGAACTCGCTTTCGAGGTCCAGGACTTTCGCAAGCAGTGTCTGCTCAATGGCTGGGACGACATCGGCCTGACCCTGCGCCACGCCGACAAGATTCGCGCCTTCGAGGTCGAGCGCCTGGCGCGCAAGCCCTGGCTCGATCACCGGCCGCTGTAGCGTGTCGTTGCGCGCGTTCAAGGCCTGCGAGCGCCGAC
>DATDES010000171.1:0-5455 GCA_036522975.1 Burkholderiaceae bacterium
GGCGGCGAGCCGGGGGTGCGTGCGCTGGTCGATCGCTTCTACGACCTGATGGATCTAGAACCGGGTTTCGCCGGCCTGCGGCGCCTGCATCCCGACACGCTCGACGGGTCGCGCGACAAGCTTCACTGGTTCCTGTGCGGCTGGCTCGGCGGGCCGGATCTGTACCAGCAGCGCTTCGGCCACCCACGCCTGCGTGCCCGGCACCTGCCCTATGCGATCGGCATCGCCGAGCGCGACCAGTGGCTGGCGTGCATGAGGCAGGCCCTGACAGAGACGGGTGTCGGCGCGGGGCTGGCCGACCGCTTGCAGACGGCGTTCTCGGGTACCGCCGACTGGATGCGCAACAAGGGCGGGTAAAGGACCGCTCCAAGCTCGCTGCGCTCGCGCCAGAGGGAATGCTCTTCGCGCTCAACCTCGCAACAGCACCAGCAGCGCCCCATGCCCACCATCGGCGGCGCGGGCCTGGGTGAAGGCGATGACCTGATCCTTCTGCACCAGCCAGCGTTTGACCTTCTCCTTCAGCACCGGCTCGCGGCCGGGCGAGCCATTGCCCTTGCCGTGCACGATGCGCACGCAGCGCAGTCCGTCGCGTTCGGCCTGACGGATGAAGCTGCTCAGCGCGTCGCGCGCGGGGTCTCGGCGCAGGCCGTGCAGGTCGAGCTGGCGCTGGACGGCCCACTGGCCGCGGCGCAGCCGGCCCAGCACATCCGGGCCGATGCCCTCGCGGCGGTAGCTCAAGGCGGCATCGGTTTCGAGCAGGGAGCTGACGTCGAACTCGTCGGATAGCGAGGCGGCCAGGGCCTGCGCCTCGTCCAGCTGGCGCTGGCGCGGTTCGGGCGGCACGGCGGGACGCGGCAGGCAGGCTCGCCCGGCCTGGTCCTGCGGCGTGACGGGACCGACGGTGATCCGGAAGCGATCGCGCTCGTTGCGCTCGCGGACCGCGGCCCGGACCTCGGCATCGCGCCGGGCGGCTTCTTCGCGCGCCTTGACGGCGATGCGCTCCTTCAAAGTGGCCAAGCGGGCGAGGTTAGTGGGCTTCATCTCACAGCAATCCGCGTTCGGCAAACGACAAGACAGTGCCCGCACCCACCACCATGTGGTCGAGCACGCGCACGTCGACCAATTGCAACGCGGCACGCACAGCCTGGGTCAGCAGCTCGTCGGCGTGCGACGGCTCGGCGACGCCGCTTGGGTGGTTGTGCGCGAGTACCACGGCCGCCGCGTTCAGCGCCAGCGCGCGCTTGACGATCTCGCGCGGGTGCACGCTGGTCTGCGCCAGGCTGCCGTGAAACAGCACCTCGAAGGCGATCAGGCGGTGCTGGGTGTCGACGAAAAGCACCGCGAAGGCCTCGTGCGCCAGCGGGCGCAGGTGCAGCGCGAGGTAGTCCTTGACCCGTTGCGGCGCGTCGAACAAGGGCCGATCGGCCAGTTGCTGAGCCAGCACGCGGCGCGCGATTTCGAGCACTGCGGCCACCTCGGCGCGTTTGGCCGGACCGAGCCCCTTGACACCTTTCAGCACGTTGGCGTCGGCATTCAGCAGGCCGGCCAGTCCGCCGAAGCGATCGAGCAGTGCTTGCGCCAGTTGCAGCACGCCTTGGCCGGGCAGGCCGGTGCGCAGCAGCAGCGCCAGCAGCTCGGCGTCGGCCAGAGCTGCGGCGCCGCGCTGGAGCAACTTCTCGCGCGGGCGGGCCTCGGCAGGCAGCTGCTGCAGGGAGTTCAGGCGGGTATTCAAAGGCGCCCCGTAAAATCGAGGCCAGTCTATCGTCCGCATCGATCACCGTGACATCGATCAAATCGGGTTCCTTCCTGACCCTGCACTACCGTCTCGCCGGTCCCGACGGCGCGGCCGTGGTCGACACCTTCGACGGTCCGCCCGCGACCTTGTCGCTGGGCCAGGGCGAACTGGCACCGGCGATGGAGGCCCTGCTCGTCGGCCTGCCCGAAGGCGCACGCCAGAGTTTCGAGCTCGCCGCTGGCGCCGCCTTCGGCCAACGCAACGCCGAGATGCTGCAACGGGTGAAGCTCGCACTGCTGCACGAACTGGGCGATCCCGATGCGAGCTACGTCGTGGGCGATGTGGTGCAGTTCCCCACCCCCGATGGACAGGGCACGTACGCCGGCGTGGTGCGCGAGGACGGGGGCGACTGGCTATTGATCGACTTCAACCACCCACTGGCCGGCCAGCCCGTGCGCCTGGACGTGCATGTGATCGGGGTGCTCTGACCATGGCCCTCGAAGAGATCGTCCTTGCCGAACCGCGCGGCTTCTGTGCCGGCGTCGACCGCGCCATCGAAATCGTCGAGCGCGCACTGACCCGCTTTGGCGCGCCGATCTATGTGCGCCACGAGATCGTGCACAACACCTACGTCGTGAACGACCTGAAGGCCAAGGGCGCGATCTTCATCGAGGAGCTGGACGAAGTGCCGGCCGGCGCGACCCTGGTGTTCAGCGCCCATGGCGTCAGCAAGGAGGTTCGCCGCGAAGCCACAGAGCGTGGCTTCTCGATCTTCGATGCCACCTGCCCGCTGGTGACCAAGGTGCATGTCGAAGTCGCCAAGCTGCACAAGGAAGGCTACGAGTTCATCATGATCGGCCACAAGGGCCACCCCGAGGTCGAGGGCACGATGGGCCAGCTCTACGACGGCATCTACCTGGTCGAAGAGGTGGCCGATGTCGCCAAGGTGCCGGTCCAGAAGCCGGGGCGCCTGGCGGTCGTGACCCAGACCACGCTTAGCGTCGACGACACCGCTGACATCCTGGCCGCGGTGAAACGTCGCTTCCCCGACGTGCGCCTGCCGAAGCAGCAGGACATCTGCTACGCGACCCAGAACCGGCAAGATGCGGTAAAGGTGCTGTCGCCGACGGTCGACGTGGTCATCGTCGTCGGCAGTCCGACCAGCAGCAACAGCAACCGCCTGCGCGAACTCGCCGATCGTCTGGGCCGCCCGGCCTACATGATCGACCACGCCGACGACCTGCAGGCCGCCTGGTTCGAGCACGCGACCCGGGTGGGCCTGACGGCCGGCGCCTCGGCGCCTGACATCCTGGTCCAACAGGTGATCGCGCGCCTGCGCGAACTGGGCGCCGTGTCCTTGCGCAAGCTCGATGGCGTCGTCGAGACCGTGCACTTTCCGCTGCCCAAGGGCCTGGGTGACAAGTCGATGGCCGAGGCGGCCGGCGCGCGGCCCTGATCTGGATCCCACGACAACATGCTTGACATCAACCATCTGCGCCGCGACCTCGACGGCGTCGTCGCCAAGCTCGAAGCGCGCAAGTCGCCGCAACCCTTCCTCGACCGCGAGCGCTTCAGCGAGCTCGAAGCCGAGCGCAAGCGCATCCAGACGCGCACAGAGGATCTTCAGGCGCGGCGCAATGTGCTATCCAAGCAGATCGGGCAGCGCAAGGCCAAGGGCGAAGACGCCGCGCCGCTGATGGCCGAAGCCACCGGCCTGGCCGATGAGCTGGCGGCGTCGGTGGCCCGCAACGAGCAGCTGCAAGGCGAGATCACCGACATCCTGATGGGCCTGCCCAACCTGCCGCACGACAGCGTGCCGTTGGCCGCCGACGAACGCGGCAATGTCGAGGTGCGGCGCTGGGGCACACCGCGCGCGTTCGACTTCACGCCGCGCGACCATGCCGATGTCGGCCCCGCGCTGGGCATCGATTTCGACACCGGCGCGAAGCTCTCCGGCGCGCGCTTTACCTTCTTGCGCGGAACGGCGGCGCGCCTTCACCGTGCGCTCGCCCAGTTCATGCTCGACGTGCAGACGCAGCAGCATGGCTATACCGAGTGCTACACGCCCTACATCGTCAACCGCGAGATCCTCGAGGGCACGGGCCAGTTGCCCAAGCTCAAGGACGACATGTTCTGGGTCACGCGCGGCGGCGACGAAGTCCGTACCGAGCAGTACCTGATTCCGACTTCGGAGGTGTCGCTGACCAACAGCGTGCGCGAGCAGATCCTCGACGCGGGGGCGCTGCCGATCAAGCTCACCGCGCACAGCCCCTGCTTCCGCTCCGAAGCCGGCAGCGCCGGCAAGGACACCCGCGGCATGATCCGCCAGCACCAGTTCGACAAGGTCGAGATGGTGCAGATCACCTTGCCCGAGCAGAGCTATGCCACTCTGGAAGCGATGGTCGGCCATGCCGAGGCGATCCTGCAGCAGTTGGAACTGCCGTACCGCGTGGTCCTGCTGTCTACCGGTGACATGGGCTTCGGCGCCGCCAAGACCTACGACCTCGAAGTCTGGCTGCCGGCGCAGAACACCTACCGCGAGATCAGCTCCTGCTCGAACTGCGAAGCCTTCCAGGCCCGGCGCATGCAGACGCGGTTTAGGAACGCGCAGGGCAAGACCGAACTCGTTCACACCCTCAACGGCTCGGGCCTCGCAGTCGGCCGCGCGATGGTCGCAGTGATCGAGAATCACCAACAGCCCGATGGCAGCATTGCGATCCCCGCGGCGCTGCGGCCGTACCTGGGCGGCATGGACAGGCTGCGCCCGTGACCGATATCGGCATCGACGCGCTGGCGCAGCGCTTGCTCACGGCGCTAGATCGGAACGAGTGCACGGCGCTGCCGTCGGCCGAGCCCGGCGGCCTGCCGCTGGAGCAAGCCTTCGTGGTGGCGGAGCGCCTGGCGCAACGGCGCATCGCCCGCGGCGAGCGGCCGCGCGGATGGAAGATCGGCTTCACCAACCGCAGCATCTGGGAGCGTTACGCCGTGCATGCGCCGATCTGGGGGCCGGTGTGGGACAGTACGGCGACCTTGCTCGACGGCACGCAGGCGTCGGTTTCGCTGGCCCGCCTGAGCCAGCCGCGGCTTGAGCCCGAAGTCGTGTTCGGCTTTGCCCGCGCCCCGGCGGCCGGCATGTCGTTGGCTGAGTTGCAGGGCTGCCTGGACTGGGTCGCCCACGGCTTCGAGATTGTGCATACCCACTTCGCCGACTGGCGCTTCACGATGCCCGACACGGTCGCCGACTTCGGCCTGCACGGCCGCCTCATCGTCGGCCCGCGCGTCGATGTGCAGAGCTGGCAGACCCTGGCCGCCGACCTGGCGGCCTTGCAGGTCGAGTTGTCGTGCGAGGGCGTGGTCAAGGATCGCGGCGTCGGCAGCATCGTGCTCGACGGTCCGTTGCACGCCCTGCAGCAATGGATCGACGCGATGGCCGCGACGACCCCCGCCTGGCGGGTGAGTGCCGGCGAATTCGTCACTACCGGCACGATCACCGATGCTTGGCCGCTGGTGCCGGGCCAACGCTGGCAGACCCGGTTGTCCGACGCGCGGCTCTCGCCGCTGACGCTGTCGACCGAAGCCTAAAGCGGCTGCACTACAATTCGGGCCTTCCCGCAGACCCGGGAACACCAGGAAAGGTGGCAGAGTGGTCGATCGCGCCGGACTCGAAATCCGGTTCACGGGTCTCCCGTGACGAGGGTTCGAATCCCTCCCTTTCCGCCA
>DATDES010000172.1:0-6031 GCA_036522975.1 Burkholderiaceae bacterium
ACTTACATGGTGGACATGATCGCCGGCGCTACAGGCGAAACCTCAACGCGCGTGATGGACGCGATCGGAGTGTCACAGGCAACTTATCGGCGCAAGGACGAGGCCAACGAGCCCTTACCAGAGGCCGCTGGACATCGGGTCATGGGCTTTCTGCGAATGATGGCGACCCTTCGCCGTCTACTCGAGGAGAGCGGCGACCCCAAACTACTGGCCTCGTTCGACCTTGTGTCCTGGGTGGCGCGGTGGATTCGCGAGCCTCTCGCTGAGTTCGGCAATAAGACGCCTTCAGAGATGCTGCGTAACCCTGAAGGACAACGTGCGGTCGAACAGGTATTGGAGCGTATGCGCGGCGGGTTGCCGGCCTGACCTGCGGTGTCTGCAGTGGGTGATGACCTGCAACGACGTCACCTGGCTGTCGTCCGCGTTTAGGAGCCGGGTGCGGATCCATGAGGTTCGTCAGCCGACCAGCGCGGAGTTGCAAGGCGTCATCAACTTCGCCGTGCGGGACCTCAAGGTCGAATGGGGTCTGCCAGCCGGGGCTTTCGTGGGCGTGCCGGTCGCGCGGATGTTGCCCGGTCGCATCTCGTCGCTGCGGGAACTTCGTAAGGCTGTGAGTCGAGCCGTCACCGCCTGGGTCAACGAGGTGGCGCGCGGTGCTAGGCACTGAGGCCCAGCTTCAAGCAGTGGGGCGGTTGGGGCGCGGATCGCAAGCGCCGCGCAAAGTCCGCGAATGGCCGACTGCTCGACGGGCGAACTGGGGACGACGAGCCGATGGGTGTCGCCGTCGATCCGTCGCAAAGTCTCCGCGTCGGAGAACTGTGAAAGCGGAGAGAGCCGGGAAACTGCTCAAACATGCAGCACTTTGCGTCGCAATCGTGCCGCAACGGAAAACGCGAGCGTGTTCTTGGCCTGGTTGTCGCAAAAGAGGCGGAAAGTGCGGATGAATGTTGTCGGGCGACTGAAACGCGCTGGTGCGAACGCCGGACCGTTTTGAGAATGTCTTCAGCCAACTGCCAGCCACTGGCCTCGCGGAGAGTGGAACAGTTAACATAATATACATTGTCGCGTATTCAATCAGTCTCATCAAAGCGGTCAACGGCAAGGTCGAACGCCCTGGCATCGGCAGCCGGCGTCACCTTGGGAACGATGTTGCGCTCCAGCGGTCGCCAAATCGTGCTGTGTAGAGCTTCCAGGCTCGCCGAGTGCTCGATCGCATCGAGGATCGCGTGCGGATTGACCAGCATGTCGAAGGGATTCGCGGCGTGGCTTGATGAGCTCATGGAGTACCTCCAGTGGTGTGCAGACCACTCTAGCGAGATCACCCCGACGGCAGAAGTCGCCGGCTCGACGCAAGCGCGCTCCGTCCGTGGCTTACAGCGCACTTCCGCGGATCAGCGTGCGGGAACGTTGAGCCTTCGCAACAGAAACTCGCGCTCGCCCATCTTGGCAAAGTCACTGGCGTCTTGATTCAGGTCGTTTCGCAGTCGCTTGTCGGCGCCACGCGCCAGCAGCAGATCGACATTGCCCTCGGCGCCGTATCGCGCGGCCATCATCAGCGGTGTGCTGCGATTCGGACTCCGCGCATCGATCGGTGCGCCACGGTCGAGCAGCAACGCGACGATTTTCGGCTCCGGACCTGTCGCGGCGTAATGCAGCGGTGACCAGCCTTCCTTATGGGTTGCCGCGCCGCGCTCGATGAGGCGCTTGGACCAGTCGAGGTCGCCGCGGAGCGCGGCCATCATCAAGGGCGTCTCTCCGCTGCCGTTGACTGCATTGACGTCGAGTGCCGGGCTCGCCCACAGGGCCTGCGCGACACGCGGCGACTCGTCGCGCAAGGCCAGGTGCATGCCGGTCTGCCCCTTGGGGTCGCGCGAATTTGGGTCGAAGCCGCGCTGGACGAGGCTCTTCACGGTATCGCCGTCGTCGCGATTGACCGCTTGGAAAAAATCTTCATAGGCGCCCGCATTGGCACTTGAAATACAAGCTGCGACAAGCAGATATAAGACATATCTAATGTATTGGTTTATCATTCTCTGGCTTGAACAGTCGGTCGAAATTGGCGCTGGTGGCACGAGCGATCGCAGTGTCGGTCAGGCCCCTCAGTTCGGCCAGTAGCTTTGCAACAAAAGGCACGTAAGCGGGCTGGTTGGTCTTGCCGCGGAATGGCACAGGCGCCAGGTAGGGGCTGTCGGTTTCGATCAGCAGGCGGTCGAGCGGCACGAATGCCGCCACGTCGCGCAATTCCTGGGCGTTGCGGAAGGTCACGATGCCGGAGAACGAGATGTGAAAGCCGAGGTCTAGCGCCGCACGGGCGACTGCTGCCGTCTCGGTGAAGCAATGAAACACGCCGCCCGCCGCCTCGCCGCCCTCCTCGCGCAGGATCGCCAGGGTGTCGTCGCTGGCGCTGCGGGTGTGGATGATCAGAGGCTTGGCGCTGGCTCGGGCGGCCCGGATGTGGACACGGAATCGTTCGCGCTGCCAGGCCATGTCGGCGATGCTGCGTCCATTCAGGCGGTAATAGTCGAGACCGGTCTCCCCGATGGCCAGCACACGCGGCAGCGCGGCGCGCACCAGCAAATCGTCCAGCGTCGGCTCTCGCACGCCCTCGTTGTCCGGGTGCACGCCAGCGCTGGCCCAGAAATTCGGGTAGCGCAGCGCCAACCCGTGGACCCGGTCGAACTCCTCGAGCGTTGTACAGATGACCAGTGCGCGGTCGACCTGGGCCGCGGCCATCGCCGCCCGCACTTCGTCGATCCGTTCGTACAGGCCCTCGAACGTGAGGTGACAATGGGAATCGACGTACATCGCGCCGGCCGCAGCGGGCCGATCAGATCGTCTGCGTGGGCTTGGCCGACTGGATCGACGTGCCGAGCGTCTCTTCGATGCGCTGCTTGAGCAGGCGGGTCTTCTCGTCGCTCGGGAACCGAACGCCAACCCCCTGGGTCCGCCCACCCGAGGCATTGGCCGGCGTGATCCAGCCGACCTTGCCGGCCACCGGGTAGCGCTGGGGGTCATCGGGCAGCGACAGCAGCAGGTAGATGTCCTCGCCGAGCTTGTAGTCGCGCGTCGTTGGCACAAACAGACCGCCATCGGCGAACAGAGTGATGTAGGCGGCGTAGAGCGCACCCTTTTCCCGGAACACCAACTGAATGACGCTCGGGCGTCCCGACGCATTCGCCGGTGCATTGGCTTGGGTGGTGCGGACTGCGGCTTCGCTCATCGAGCGTCGAGTGTATCCAATGGCCCGCCGGCCGCGGGTGCCGGCGAACGTGTCGTTTGCCACAGCCTTGCGCCCTGTCCGACCAGCGCCTCGCTGCGCAGGTCGGCATGCCAGGGGTGCTCGTCGTGGCGTGCAGCCAGCGTCAGATCGCGCGCCCATTGGGCCAGCGCCGGCCACTGCGGGCCGCCTGAGCGCACCAGGGGCGCGAGGATGACTGGCGCGAAGTAGCGCGGCTCAGCGTCAGACCGCAGGCACATCAAGTCGTGGCAGAGCTTCTGCAAGGCATCGACTTGGCGCGCCAGCGGCCAGGCGGCCAGCGGTGCGACGTGGCCACGCCGCACCGCACCAGGCAGGCGCTCCCAGGATTCGCTGTCGATGCCGTCTGCATTCATCGCCAGCGCATCGAGGGGCTGCCCGCCGGCGGCGCACAGCAGCACCTCGGGCCTGGCGACGCCCTGCTCGGCCAACCAGGCCAGAGCGAGCGCTCGAGGCGGCTGTTCGAGCCGCAGGCGCTGACAGCGGCTGCGCACGGTCGGCAGCAGCGCTTCCGGGTCGTTTGCCGTGAGCACGACGCGCAGGCTGCCGGCCGGCTCTTCGAGCGTCTTCAGCAGCGCATTGGCGGCGATCAAGTTCATCGCCTGCGCCGGGTGGATCAGGATCACCTTGGCCCGAGCACGTGATGAGGTCTTCTGGCCCCACTCGATCGCGCCGCGAACCGCCTCGACCCGAATCTCCCTGCTCGGCTTGGCCCTGCCCTTGCCGGGCTTCGCGCCACCCTCACCTTCGCCGCCCTCCTCCGGCGCTCCCCAGCCGAGCGGCTCGCGCAACGCATCGGGGACCAGCAAGTGAAAGTCGGGGTGCATGTGCGCGGCCATCAAGCGGCAACTGGGACATTCGCCGCAAGGCCGGGTCGACGCGTCGTCGGCCTCGCACAGCCAGCCGGTCGCCAGCGCGACCCCGAGTTCGAACTGGCCCACCCCACCCGGGCCATGCAGCAGCAGCGCATGCGCGCGCAGGACCAGGCCTTGTGCGAGTGGAGCGGCCAGCCAGGGCAGACGCCCGGTTGCGGCGCTCATCGGGCAAGCTCCGCACTGCACGCTGCGGTATCTACCTTGGGAATGGCCCGGCGGCTCATGCGGCGAGGTGCGCCTGCACGGCAGCCAGCACCTGGGCCCTGACCAATTCGGGCGACAGGGCGGCGTCGATGCGGGCAAAGCGCTTCGGCTCGGCCGCGCAGCGCCGCTCGTAGCCCGCGTGCACGCGCGTGAAGAAGGTCTCGTCCTGGCTTTCGAAACGGTCCGGGCTGCGCGCCGCGGCGCGCCGCCCGGCAGCGGTCGCCGGCGCCACGTTGAACCAGAGCGTCAAGTCGGGCTGGCGTCCTTGCTGAACCCAGGCTTCCAATTGCGCCAGCACCGAAACATCGAAGCCACGCCCCCCGCCCTGGTAGGCGAAGGTAGCGTCGGTGAAGCGGTCGCACAGCACCGTGCTGCCGGCGGCCAGCGCGGGCTCGATGGCCTGCTGCAGGTGGTCACGGCGCGCCGCGAAGACGAGCAGCGACTCGGTCAATGCGTCCATCGGCTCGTGCAGCACCAGTTCGCGCAGGCGCTCGGCGACCGCCGTCCCGCCGGGCTCGCGCGTCACCAGAACCGTCTGGCCATGCTCGCGCAGCCAGTTCGACAAGGCTTCAACGTGCGAAGACTTGCCGGCGCCGTCGATGCCTTCAAAGGTGATGAATCTGCCGCGTGCCACCGAGCCTCATGGCGCCGCCTTGCCGACGCGCTGGAATTGATTGACGGCCCGATTATGGTCGGCCAGCGTTTCGCTGAAGACGCTGCCGCCGCTGCCGTCGCTGCGCGCGACGAAGTACAGCGCCTTGGTCTTCGCAGGCTGTACGGCAGCCCGCAGCGACGCGGCACTCGGCAGCGCGATCGGTGTTGGGGGCAGGCCGGGCCGGGTGTAGGTGTTGTATGGCGTGTCGGCGAGAAGGTCGCGCTTGCGCAAGTTGCCGTCGAAGGTGTTGCCGAGACCGTAGATCACCGTCGGGTCGGTCTGCAGCGGCATGCCCAGGCGCAGGCGGTTAGCGAAGACCGCCGCGACCATCGCGCGATCGGCATCGCGGCCGGTTTCCTTCTCGACGATCGAGGCCAGGATCAGCGCCTCGTCCATCGATTTGAGCGGCACGTCCTGCGCCCTCTCGGCCCAGCTGCTGACCAGGCGAAGCTGCATGGCCGCGTACGCGCGCTTCAAGACTGTGAGGTCGCTGACGCCGCGGCTGTACGCATAGGTATCGGGAAAGAAGCGCCCCTCCGGCGCCGTGTTCGGCTCGCCCAGCGCGGCCATCAGCTGCGCGTCGCTCAACTCGCGGGTGGCTGGCTTGAGCGTTGGCGCGCGCGCCAGCGCCTCGCGCATCTGCGCGAAGGTGCTGCCTTCGGCCAGGCGCACGCTCTCCATGAGCTCATCGCCGCGGACCATCTTGTCGAGCAGGCCCCGCGGCGTGATACCAGCCTCGATCCCATAGCTGCCGGCACGGATCTGCCTTGCATTGCCCGACCAGCGGAACCATTCGAAGAGCCAGCGCGGCTCCACCTGCACGCCGGCTTCGACCCACAGGTCGGCAACGCGCCGCGGCGTCATGCCGGGCTCGACCGAGACTTCGACCGTCGGCCTGGCGAGTGGCAAGGGTTGCTGAAGCCACCACCAGGCCGCACCCGCCGCGCCGCCCCCCGCGAGCAGCGCCAACAGCAGCAATCGGAGCAACCAGCGCATCACCCGCGGACAACGAGGTTCATGTGCGGACCATGATAATGGCCG
>DATDES010000173.1:0-5086 GCA_036522975.1 Burkholderiaceae bacterium
CGACCGCGATCCGCTCGCTGATCAAGGCGGCCGAATCCAATCCGGCCGTGCATCCCGATCGCTACGACATGTCGAGCCTGCGCATCCTCGGCTCGGTCGGCGAGCCGATCAATCCAGCCGCCTGGGAGTGGTATCACCGTCACATCGGCGGCGGACGCTGTCCGATCGTCGACACCTTCTGGCAGACCGAGACTGGCGGCCACATGATCACGCCGCTGCCTGGTGTGACAACTCTGGTGCCCGGTTCGTGCACGCTGCCGTTCCCGGGCATCATGGCTGCGGTGGTCGACGAGACTGGCAAGGACGTGCCGAACGGGCAGGGCGGCATCTTGATCGTCAAGCAACCCTGGCCGAGCATGATCCGCACCATCTGGGGCGACCCCGAGCGCTACCAGAAGAGCTACTACCCGGCCGATTTCCAGGGCAAGTACTACCTGGCTGGCGATGGCGCGATCCGGGATCCGAAGACCGGCTACTTCACGATCACCGGCCGCATCGACGACGTGCTCAACGTCAGCGGCCACCGCATGGGGACGATGGAGATCGAGTCGGCGCTGGTGTCCTGCACTGACCTGGTCGCCGAGGCCGCGGTCGTCGGCCGCCCGGACGAAACCACCGGCGAGGCGATCTGTGCCTTCGTGGTGCTTAAGCGCTCACGCCCGACCGGCGACGAAGCGAAGAAAATCGCCAACGAGCTGCGCAACTGGGTGGCCAAGGAGATCGGCCCGATCGCAAAGCCCAAGGACATCCGCTTTGGCGACAATCTGCCCAAGACGCGCAGCGGCAAGATCATGCGCCGGCTGCTGCGCTCGATCGCCAAGGGCGAGGCGATCACCCAGGACACCTCGACGCTCGAGAACCCGGCGATCCTGGAGCAGCTGGCACAGAGCCTGTAAAGAAATGCGGGCTGATCCGATGGTCCGTTGGCGCTAGGATCGACTCCCGATCCTTGTCTTAGGAGGTCCTATGCGCTTGACCAATTTCCATGCTTTACTAAGTGCCTGCTTGATGGTGGTGATGGGCGCTTCGGCAGTGGCCGCCGGCAGCATTCAAGTCTCGTACATCCAGCCGGAAAAGTTCAGCGACATCGGAACTTCGTCGCACGTTCGTGAGAACGCGATGGGGCAGCTGACCCAGCACTTCGAGTCGCTTGCCAAGCGCTACCTGGCCGATGGTCAGAGGCTGAGCGTCGAGGTGCTCGACGTGGACCTGGCCGGCACTGTCCAGCCCATGACTCGCGCCGGTCAGGACCTGCGCGTGCTCAAGGACTCGGGTGACTGGCCCCGCATCAACCTTCGCTATACGCTCGAGACGGCGGGCAAGCCAGGACGCAGCGGCGAACAGAAACTGTCGGACATGAATTACATGCGCTATATGGGCGCCCCGGGTACGCGCCAGCCCTTCCAGGCGGAAAAGCGCATGCTCGACGAATGGTTCGCCGCACAGTTCGGACCTGCTGCCGCCAAGTGAGCCAACAGCGGCTCAGCTGATCACATAGGCGGCCGCGCCGGTCGCGATCAGCCGGCCCTGGTCATTGGTCAGGCGCATCTGCGTCGAGCCGATGCGCCCGCCCAGGCGCGTCACGTCGGCGGTGGCGACGAAGGACTCCCCCACGCCTGGCCGCAGGTAGTCGACGCGCAAGTCGATCGTGCCCATCTTGGCGAAGCGGTGGAGGACCTGTGCAGTGGCCTCGTCGGCATGCTTCTCGCCGATCGCCACCATCAAGGCGAACCCACCCATCGCGTCCAGTGTCGCCGAGATCACACCACCGTGCAGGCGGCCATGGAGGGCGCTGCCGATCAACTCGGGGCGCATCTGGAAGCGGATACAGGGTGCCGACGCGGCGGCTGACACCACCACCAGCCCGAGCGTCTGATTGAAGCTGATGCGGTGCTCGAAGAGGTCGGCCAGCGCCGCGTCGAGTCGGGCTTGTTCTTCGGCGCTCCGGCGCGGGAGGTGCGTGTGGGTGGTCATGGGCCCGATCGTAGCGGGCACTTCCCACGGTACGCGGTGGCCGGGGTGCCCCCGTCGTGCGCCCCAATCTGCGAGAAACTCGATGCATGAATACGCCCCCGCGGTTCGATCGTTCTGCGCGTCTGGACGCCCTGCGCGGCGTGGCCATCGTCTGGATGGCGGCCTTTCATTTCTGCTTCGACCTGAACCACTTCGGCCTGCTGTCACCGGCGCAGAATTTTTACACCGACCCATTCTGGACCCAGCAACGTACCGCCATCGTTAGCCTGTTCGTGTTTACGGCGGGCCTGGCGCAGGCGGTCACCCTCGACGCCGGACAGGGGTGGGCGCGCTTTTGGCGGCGCTGGGGCCAGATCGCCTTGTGTGCCGCACTGGTGTCGGCCGGATCGGCCCTGATGTTCCCCAGGAGCTGGATCAGCTTCGGCGTCCTGCATGGGTTCGCGCTGATGCTGGTCGGTGCACGCCTGGCCGCACCGCTGCGGGCTTGGCTGTGGCTGGTGGGTCTGGTGCTCGTGCTGCTGCCGCAGTGGGTTCAACACCCGGTCTTCGACAGCCGCTGGACCAACTGGGTCGGCCTGGTGACGAAGAAGCCGGTCACCGAAGACTACGCGCCGCTGCTGCCCTGGCTGGGGGGGATGCTGTGGGGCCTGGCCGCTGGCCAGTGGCTGCTGGCGCGTCGCCGCGCCGTCTTCACCGGCCCTCTGCCGTCGGGCCTTCGGTTCCTGGCCCTGCTTGGCCGCTGGTCGCTCAGCTTCTACATGGTTCATCAACCGGTGCTGATCGGTGCGCTGCTCGCCTGGAGCTGGGCGGCCGGTTGACGCGAGAGCTCCCTGTGCGTTTTCTTAGGCGCCCGGCCTCAAGTCGGCGCCGCTGTTGCCGATGAACCGCGACAACGGGTTGAATCTGGACCACAGGGGTGGCCGCCAATCGAGGGAGTCGCCAGCATGTCCCTCGTCGTCACGGGCCGATCTGGCGGCCCTCCTGGACCGCCTGTCGGCAACGGTCGCTCGATGCGCCGGCGGCCGTGGCGGCAGCGTGTTGAAGCTCAGCGCCCGAGGTCCGCGGCCCGGCGGCTTACCATCGCGTCATGCCTGACGCGACCCCTGAACCAGTCGGCTGCCGATGAGCGGCCGCATCCTGTTCGGCTTCCATGCCGTCACCGTGCGCCTGAAGACGGCGCCGGCGTCGGTCCTCGAGGTTCACCTCGATCCAGCTCGGCGCGACGCGCGCATGCGCCAGTTCGTCGAGCGTGCGCGCGAGGCGGGCGCGAAACTGGTCGAGAGCAGCGACGCGCAACTCAACCAGCTGGCGGGCACCTCGCGCCACCAGGGCATCGTCGCGCGGGTCAGCCCCTTGGCGCAGCGCCACTCGCTCGACGACGTGCTCGATGCGGTGCAGGGCCCACCCATGGTCCTGGTGCTGGACGGGGTGACCGACCCGCACAACCTGGGCGCCTGCCTGCGTGTGGCCGATGGCGCGGGCGCACATGCCGTGATCGCGCCGAAGGACCATGCGGTCGGCCTGAACGCCACGGTGGCCAAGGTCGCCAGCGGCGCGGCCGAGACCGTGCCCTACTTGATGGTCACCAACCTCGCCCGCTCGCTGAACGAGATGAAGGAGCGCGACATCCGCATCGTCGGCACCAGCGACGACGCCGAGCAAACGCTCTACGACCTGGACCTCAGCGGTCCGGTGGCCCTGGTGCTGGGCGCTGAGGGCAGTGGCCTGCGCCAGCTGACGCGCAAGACCTGCGACGAGCTGGTGCGCATCCCGATGGCCGGCGCGGTGGAGAGCCTGAATGTCTCGGTCGCGGCCGGCGTTTGCCTGTACGAGGCCTTGCGCCAGCGCCGACCTAGCGATTGACACAGCCCCGTCACGGGGCCTACACACACTGCTCGCTCAAACCCAAGGAGAAGCGAGCATGAGCAAGAGACAACGGTTAGGCGCGCTGGCCTTCGCGGCCGGCGCATTCCTGGTCGCCTGCGGCGGCGGAGATCCCGAGGCCAGCGGCCGCGAGGCACCGATGGCCATCGGCCAGGGCGGCTTGCCGACAATCGTCGGCCACCGCGGCGCGGCCGGCCACCTGCCCGACCACACGCTGGAGGGTTACGCTCTGGCCATCGAGATGGGCGCCGACATGGTCGAGCCCGACCTGGTAGCGACCAAGGACGGCGTGCTGATCGCGCGCCACGAGCCGATGCTCGACGACACGACCGACGTCGCGACCAAGTTCGGCCCGGGTCGCAAGACCACCAAGCTGCTCGACGGCATTTCGACCACTGCCTACTACGCCACCGACTACACCCTGGCCGAGATCACGCCCCTGCGCGCGCGCCAGCCGCTGGCCGAGCGGCCGCAGCAGTTCAATGGCCTGTACGCGATCCCGACCTTCGACGAAGTACTGGCCTTGGTGCGAGACAAGGCGAACAAGAAGGGACGCGGCATCGGCGTCTATCCCGAAACCAAGCACCCGACCTTCCACCAGCAACTCGGCCTCGCGCTCGAAGACCGCCTGCTTGCCGCCTTGACACGCGTCGGCTGGAACCGCACCGGTGCGCCGGTCTTCATCCAGAGTTTCGAGACCGCGAACCTGAAGTATCTGCGCGGCAAAACCAAGGTCCGACTGATTCAACTCGTCGATGCCGACGACGTGAATCCGCGCACCGGCGAGATCACCTATGCCGCGCCTTTCGACCGACCCTACGACTGGACCGCCAGCGGTCGCGGCGGAACCTTCGGTGACCTGCTCACGCCCGCCGGCCTGGCCGAGGTCAAGAGCTATGCCGACGGCATTGCGCCCTGGAAGCGCTACCTGGTCAGCGTCAAGGCGACCCTCGACGCTGCGGGCGAAACCGTGGATGTGAACGGTGACGGTGTCAAGAACGAAGCCGACTACCAAGCGCTGCCGCGTCCCGAGCTATTCGCTTCGGTCAAACGCAGCGGCCTGCTGCTGCACACCTGGACCTTCCGCAGCGAAGCGCGTCGTCTGGCCGCGACCTATGACGGCGATCCGGCCCAGGAGTACCGCCAGTTCTTCGCGCTCGGTATCGACGGCCTGTTCAGCGACTTCCCCGACGACGCGGTCGCGGCACGCGAGGCCTGGAAGACCACG
>DATDES010000174.1:0-7233 GCA_036522975.1 Burkholderiaceae bacterium
CCAAGGGCGCCGATGCCGCCGCTGCCAAGGGCGCCGATGCCGCCGCTGCCAAGGGCGCTGAAAGAGGTGCGACCGGAATGGCACCCAGGTAATCCGAATAGACGAAGTTGATTCATCCGCCGGCCTTGCGCCGGCGGTCTTGTTTGCGGAACAGAACGCGCCTCGCGTGCCCTGGGATCAGGGGAACCATTGCCGAGACCCCACATACGCAATTTCGCGCTCTCGCTGCTGATGATCTTGGCGGCGCCCACCTTGTGCGCCGACGACGAGAGTTCGCTGCCGCTTTCCTATGTTGAGACGGCAGATGCCAAGCTGGTCTACTTCGACTGGCTGAGCCAGCTGGCTCCGCTGACTCTGCGGAGCTTCACAAACTCGCACGCTTGGCAGCGAAGGGTCTTCGGTTGGGTACCCTCGCAGCCGACTGGCCTGCTCATGAAGGACTTTTCGGACTATGGCAACGGTTCTGCCTGGGCCGCGCCACGAAACACGATCTTCTTTGAGGTGTCGCCACCGTCGCTGACCTTCGAGACCAATTCACCGTCGGAGCGCATCTACTCGCTGATGAATCACGAGCTGGTTCATGTCGCCACCAGCGACGTTGCGGCCTCGCAAGACCGTTTCTGGCGGCACCTGTTCAGCGGCAAGGTGACGCCGAATGCGCAGAACCCCGAATCCCTGCTCTATGCCTACCTGACCGTGCCGCGCTTCAACGTGCCGCGCTGGTACCTCGAAGGCAGCGCCGTGTTCTTCGAGACCTGGATGGCCGGCGGCCTGGGCCGCGCCCAGGGCGGGTACGACGAGATGGTGTTCCGCGCGATGGTGCGCGACGGCGCGCCCTTCTTCGACCCGCTGGGCCTGGTGTCGCGCGGCATCCGCGTCGATTTCCAGGTCGGCGCCAATGCCTACCTCTACGGCACGCGCTTCTTCACGTGGCTGGCCCATGCCTACACACCCGAAAAGGTGGTGACCTGGCTGCGGCGCGACGAGGGCAGCCAACGCCACTATGCCGACCAGTTCAAGCAGGTCTTCGGCTTGCCGGTCGAGCAGGCCTGGCAGGACTGGATCACGTTCGAAAAGGACTTTCAACAGCGCAACCTGGCCAAGGTACGCGAGCACCCGATCACGCCGCAGCGCAATCTGCGTGGCAGCGCGATGGGCTCGGTGTCGCGGACCTTTTTCGACGAGGCCAGCGGCACGCTCTACGGTGCCTTCCGCTTCCCCGGCGTGGTCGAACACATCGGCGCGCTGAACACACGCGATGGCAGCTACCGCAACATTGCCGACATCAAGCGCGGCATGCTCTACCGCGTCAGCTCATTGGCCTTCGATCCAGGCACCGACACCGCTTTCTTCACCAACGACAACCTGGCGCTGCGCGACCTGATTGCGGTGGATTTGAAGACCGGCGAGCAGCGCCTGCTGCTCGAGGACGCACGCATCGGCGACATCGTCTTCAACCCGATCGACCGTTCCCTGATGGGCGTGCGCCACGAAAGCGGCCTGGCCTCGTTGGTGCGCATCCCGCATCCCTACACGGCCTGGACCGAAGTCCATCGCTTCGCCTACGGCGTAGTGCCCTTTGACCTCGACATCTCGCCCGACGGCCGGCGCCTGTCGGCCTCGATCGGAGAGGTCAACGGCGACCAGTTCGTTCGCGTGTGGGCCCTCGACAAGTTGCTCGCAGGCAGCATCGACCACGTCAGCGAATTCAAGTTCGGCCAGTCGGTGCCCGAGAGCTTCGTCTTCTCGCGCGACGGCCGCTACCTCTACGGCAGCAGCTACTACACCGGCGTGTCGAACATCTTCCGCTATGAAGTCGACACCGGTGCCGTCGAGGCCGTTTCGAACGCCGAGGTTGGCTACTTCCGGCCGCTCGAACTGGCCAGCGGGCAGATGGTCGTGCTGGCCTACACCGGCGAGGGCTTCGTACCGGCCTTGATCGATCCGAAGCCGATTGCCGATGTCAGCGCGGTCAAGTTCCTCGGCGCCGAACTGGCTGCGCGCCACCCTGTCGTCACCACCTGGCAAGTCCCACCGCCGAGCACCGTTGATGAAGAAAAGCTGATCACGGGCCGCGGCACATATCACCCGACGCGCGAGCTGACCCTGCAGAACGCCTACCCGGTGCTGCAGGGCTACAAGGACTCCGTCGGCGTCGGCTACACGTTCAATTTCGAAGATCCGATTCGCTTCGCGTCGCTCAACGTCACTGCGGCCTGGACGCCCGGCACCAGTGACTTGCCTGGCGACCAGCGCGCGCATATCAACATGTCCGGCAGCTACCTGGGCTGGCGCGCGGAGTTGGCTTGGAACAAGTCGGACTTCTACGATCTGTTCGGACCGACCAAGCGCAGCCGCAAGGGCTACGCGGTACGCCTGGGCTACGACCATCTCCTGGTCTACGATGTGCCACGCAAACTCGAGCTGTCGATGGACTTCGCCCACTTCGGCAAGATTGACACCTTGCCCAATGCGCAGAACGTCAGTGCGACATCCGACCGCCTGACCACCGGCGCGCTCCGGCTCAACTACACCGACGTCCGCCGCTCGCTCGGTGCCGTCGACGACGAGAAAGGCGTGCTCGCGTCCGCGGGTCTGGCGCTCAACCGCGCCGGCGACCAGGGCAGCGCCCTGATGCGCGCCGGCATCGACCTGGGCATGGCACTGCCGTTGGCACATTCGTCGCTCTGGTCGAGAAGCTGGATCGGCGTAGCGCACGGCGACCGCGACGACCCGGTGGCCAATTTCTACTTCGGCGGCTTCGGCAACAACTACGTCGACAGCGGCACGGTCCAGCGCTACCGTGAGCCAACGTCGATGCCCGGTTTCGAGATCGACGAACTCAGCGCCCAGCGCTATGTCAAGCAGATGGTCGAATGGACACTGCCGCCGCTGATCTTCGAATCCGTCGGCACGCCGGGCTTTCACCTGACCTGGGTCCGCCCGGCCGTCTTTGCCACGGCCTTGTGGACCGATGCAGGCGGCAACAGCCGTGAGCGCACGGCCGGCAACCTCGGCGCACAGGTCGACCTGCGCCTGTCGACCATGCATTGGTACGAAATGATGCTGTCCGTCGGCTATGCCCGGGGCTACGAGCGCGGTCGCAAGGCCGGCAACGAGTGGATGCTGTCGCTGAAGGTGCTGTAGGCGACACTGCTCGGATGTCGATCGACCCGCTGCCAATCCTGGTCGCCCTGCTGCCGGTGATCGCCTTGCTGGCCGTGCTGTTCCACCAGGACAGCTTCAAGCTGGTCAAGCCGCAGATCCTGGTCGCCGCACTCGTCGCGGGGGCTGTCGTGGCCGGCACGAGTTACGGCCTCAATGGCCTGCTGCTCGGCCGCTTCGACATCGCCATCGGCACCTATGCGCGTTATGTCTCGCCCCTGCTCGAAGAAGTGCTCAAGGCCTTGCTGGTCGTGGTGCTGATCCGCAGCCACCGCATCGGCTTCCTGGTCGACGCCGCGATCGTCGGTTTCGCGATCGGCACCGGCTTCGCCTTGGTCGAGAACGCCCACTTCCTGCGCCTGTTGCCCGACGCGTCGATGTCAACCTGGGTCGTGCGCGGCTTCGGCACTGCGGTCATGCACGGCGGGACGACCGCCATCTTCGCGGTCATGGCGCTGGCGATGCTGGGCAAGTCGAACAGCCTGCCGTGGCTCGCCTTCGTGCCCGGGCTGGCGCTGGTCACCGTCCTGCATTCGGCGTTCAACCACCTCAGTTTCCTGCCTCACGTGGCCACGCTGGCGGTGATGCTCGCCTTGCCGCTGCTGATGATGACCGTGTTCCAGCGCAGCGAACAGGCCACGCGGGACTGGCTCGGCGAGGGCTTCGACACCGACGTTCAGATGCTCGACCTGATCAACGCCGGGCAGATCGCCGACTCACCGCTCGGGCGCTACCTGAACACGCTGCGCGACCGCTTCGAAGGCCCGCTGCTCGCCGACGTGCTGTGCTACCTGCGCCTGTACACCGAGCTGTCGCTGCGCGCGAAGGGCCTCCTGATGATGCGCGAGAACGGCTTCGAAGCCGAACTTGACAATGAGGCCAAGGCCAGCCTGGCCGAACTGCGCTATCTCGAGGCCAGCATTGGCAAGACCGGCCTGCTCGCGGTGCGTCCGCTGCTGCGCATGAGCCCGAAGGACTTGTGGCAGCTGTACCTGCTCAAGGGGGCGTGACGCGGCGGTTCAGCGCGGCGTGACAGAGAAGACGTCCACCGCTGCGGTCTTGCCCTTGAACTGAACCGGCCCGAGCGCCTCGGCGCCGAATGCACCGTCGAGCGTGGCGCGGACAGTGTCCGCGCGCCGCCGCGCACCTTTTCATCAAGCGACCGGCCCGCCAACAGGGCAAGCGTGCGGGTGGGGCCGGCGCAACTGGGCGCACCGGCCTGAAGTGGGGACAGGACCTCTGCACGGTCCTGGCGGCGAAGCTGCTGCTCGCGTAGCGCTGGTGGAGGCGCTCAGTTATACGGCGCGGCGGTGGACGACACGCTGCCTAGCCCTTGATCGCTGTTGAGCGAACGGGCGATTGGGTCTCAGAAACGGCGCTGCGTCGGCGGCGGGCCGCCGCGGTCGAGATGGCGGAACGTGATCCGGCCCTTGCTTAGGTCGTAGGGCGAGAGTTCGAGCGAGACGCGATCGCCAGCCAGGATGCGGATGTGGTGCTTGCGCATCTTGCCGCCGGTATAGGCCACCAGTTGGTGGCCGTTCTCGAGCTTGACGCGGAAACGCGAGTCAGGCAGCACTTCTTCAACGACGCCGTTGACTTCGATGAGTTCTTCCTTGGCCATGTGGCTGTCCTTCTCGGCTGCAATCGTTCAAGAAGAAAAAAACCGCAGCTGGGCCGCGGTTTCTTTCGCAGGCACACAAGTGCCTGCGTGGTGACATCAGGCTGTGATCGGACGGATGTTCGCAGCCTGCGGGCCCTTCTGGCCTTCCTTGACTTCGAACTCGACCCGCTGGGCTTCGGCCAGGGTCTTGAAACCGCCGCCCTGGATTTCGCTGAAATGCGCGAACAGATCCTTGCCGCCGCCGTCCTGGGCAATGAAGCCGAAGCCCTTGCCTTCGTCAAACCATTTGACGGTGCCGGTCTGGGTTGTTTGGGTGCTCATGGAAATTCCTCTAACAAGTGAAAAAAATGCGCAGCACATGCCGACGCAGTGCAGAGACACGCAAGAAAATCACCTGGGGAATTCAAACCGGGCGCCCGGCAGCGCAAGGCCGCAGCGGGGATCAGAAGAGACCTCGAGAAACGATGGTCTTGTGTAGTTCTACCCCGCCATTGTAGCCGACAACGCGGATGCGGCCCAGCGGCCGCCGGATCAGCGCTCGCCGATCGGCTTGACGACCCGCGCCGCGGCACCGACATAGAGCTGGCGCGGCCGCCCGATCTTGTACTCCGGGTCACCGATCATCTCGTTCAGTTGCGCGATCCAGCCGACCGTGCGCGCCAGCGCGAAGATCGCGGTGAACAGGCTGACGGGGATACCGATCGCGCGCTGCACGATGCCGGAATAGAAGTCGACGTTCGGATACAGCTTGCGGGCGACGAAGTACTCGTCCTCCAGCGCGATCTTTTCAAGCGCCATCGCCAGCTTGAACAACGGGTCGTCCTGCAAGCCGAGCGACTCCAGCACTTCGTGACAGGTCTCGCGCATCAGCTTGGCGCGCGGGTCGTAGTTCTTGTAGACGCGGTGGCCGAAGCCCATCAACTTGACGTTGCTGTTCTTGTCCTTGACCTTGTGGATGAAGTCGCCGATGCGCTCGACGCCGCCATTCCTCTGGATGTCTTCCAGCATGTTCAGCGCCGCCTCGTTGGCGCCACCGTGCGCCGGACCCCACAGGCAGGCCACGCCGGCGGCGATGGCGGCGAAGGGGTTGGTGCCCGAACTGCCGCACAGACGCACGGTCGAGGTCGAGGCGTTCTGCTCGTGGTCGGCGTGCAGGATGAAGATCCGGTCCAGCGCGCGCACGACCACATCGTTGGGCTCGTACTCCTCGCACGGTGTTGCGAACATCATGCGCGTGAAGTTCGCGGTGTAGGACAGCGAATTCTTCGGGTAGATGAAGGGCTGGCCGAGCGCATACTTGTAGGCCATCGCGACCAGCGTGGGCATCTTGGCGATCAGGCGGATCGCCGAGATCTCGCGGTGCTTCGGGTTGTTGATGTCGGTGCTGTCGTGATAGAAGGCCGACAGCCCGCCCACCAGGCCGGTCATCACCGCCATCGGGTGCGCGTCGCGCCGGAAGCCGCGCAGGAAGAACTGCATCTGCTCGCTGACCATCGTGTGGTTGGTCACCAGCTTGACGAAGTCGGCCTTCTGCGCCGGGTTGGGCAAATCGCCGTTGAGCAGCAGGTAGCAGACCTCGAGAAAGTCGCAACCCTCGGCAAGCTGCTCGATCGGGTAGCCACGATAGAGCAGCTCGCCCTTGTCGCCGTCGATGTAGGTGATGCTCGAGTTGCAGGACGCGGTCGACAGGAAGCCCGGGTCGTAGGTGAACTTGCCTGTCTGCCCGTACAGCTTGCGGATATCGATCACGTCCGGGCCGACCGAGCCTTTGTAGATCGGAAGATCCATGCTCGGGCTGCCGTCGGAGAACGTCAGGGTCGCTTTGGCGTCGGAGGGGGTCATCATGGTCAGTGCCTTTCAATCATCGGATCGGTGCGCAACAGGGTCAGCACCTCGCGCACCTCGGCGCGATCGAGTTCGCCGGCCGGTTCGCGCCGGGCAAGCAACAGTTCGAGCAGGTCGTTGTCGGCAAGATCCACCAACGCTTGCAAGCCTTTGGCCTGGGTCTCGGTGAGAGTGCCTTCGTGACGCCGAAAGAAGCGCTCGATGAACAGGTCGTTCTCGAGCAGGCCCCGGCGGCAGCGCCATTTGAGGCGATTGAGCGTGGTCAGGTCGAGTTGCACGGCTTCTACACGGCCCGCCGGACCATGAGTTCTTTGATCTTGCCGATCGCCTTGGTCGGGTTCAGGCCCTTGGGGCAGACGTCGACGCAGTTCATGATCGTGTGGCAGCGGACCAGTCGGTAAGGATCCTCGAGGTTGTCGAGGCGCCCGGCGGTGTCCTGGTCACGGCTGTCGGCGATGAAGCGGTAGGCCTGCAGTAGGCCGGCCGGGCCGACGAACTTGTCGGGGTTCCACCAGAAGCTCGGGCATGCCGTCGAGCAACTGGCGCACAGGATGCACTCGTACAGGCCATTCAGCTCGTCGCGTTCCTCTGGCGACTGCAGA
>DATDES010000175.1:0-17066 GCA_036522975.1 Burkholderiaceae bacterium
AGCGCCGCAGCCACCTCGGAAGAACTGCTTCCCATCGTCTACATCAACCTCGACAGCGACCCGCTGCGCCGCGAGCGCATGGAGGCCGAGTTTGCCAGGCTGGGCCTTCCGGGTCGGCGTTCTGCGGCCACTCGCTGGACCGAACTCGATGCTACCGAGCAGGCGCGTTACTACTCGGCATCACTGAACGCTCGCCAGTTCCACACCCCGCTGATCAATGGACAGAAAGGCTGCTACACCAGCCATCTGCGGGCCTGCCAATGGCTTCTTGATTCGCCTCATGCCGGCCTTATCGTGCTCGAGGACGATGTGGTCCTCAGGCCCGAATTCAATGATCTCGTGCGGGTGATCGCCGCGCAGCTGGCTCAGCCGCTCGCCCCCGACTGGGACATGATCAAGCTGATCGGCCGGGCCGGTGAACCACCGGGGGAGCAATGGCCAGGCGCTCAATCGCTGATACCGGGCTTCTACCTGGTGCCCTATCGCCGGATACCCAGCTTCACGGCAGGCTATGTAATCAGCCGCAGCGGCGCTCGCAAGCTGTTGGACAGCCGAATGCCGTTTGGGCGCCCGATCGACGTGGACCTGCGCCATTGGTGGGAGAACGACCTGTGCATTCGTGGCATCGCCCCGCATGCCGTTTCCATCGACCCCCGCAGCGACTATTCCACCTTGGGCACCCAGCCGGCCGTGGCCGCCTTGACACGCTGGCGCAGGAGTTGGCGCAAGTTCCGGCTCAAGGCCAGGTACAGCCTCCTCAATCTGTGGCACAGCCACTGAGCGATCATCAACAAGCATGTCCTCGCGCCGGACCTACCGCTCATTTCGGTTGTGCCTGCTCGAGCGCCTTCGCACAAGCCGGACTGTCGATCACTCGACTCCGAAGCACGTGAGCGCCGGCCTCACCAGCCGCGCTGGTTGAGCAGGCGGGCCAGTTGCGCCGCCTCGTGTTCTTCCTGCCAGCGCCGCTGGCCGACCAGGCCCTGCGGCGCGCCGATGTCCCTCAAGGTCTCCGGGCTCAGACGCGCCAGTTCACGTTCGGCCTCGACGGCGCGGCGGTATTCGGCGTAAGTAGCCAGGCGGGCGAGCAGACGCTCGCGCCAGGCCTGCACAGAGTCGAAGACCGCGTCGATCACGCGCCAGACGACAGCACGTTGCAGCGGGATCGGTCGGGGCAGGGTATCGATACGCATGGTGGGCTCCGGGTGCGGTGTCTGTTCTGGTCAGAATAGTTGTCGCGCAGGAGCAAGGGAATCGACTTGTTCTGGACGGACTGGTAAGGAATACTGACCAACATGCCGGAACGCACGGGCCGCCTGCCGCTCAACACCCTGCCCGCCTTTCGCGCTGTCGCGCGCTTGGCCAATCTGCGCGCGGCCGCCGAAGAACTCCACCTGACGCACAGCGCGGTGAGCCAGCAGATCAAGCTGCTCGAGGAGCAGATCGGCTTCGCGCTGTTTGCGCGGCACGGCCGCCGTGTCGTGCTCAATGCATCCGGGGCAGCACTCCTGCGCGCGGTGGAGCCTGCGCTGGCCCAGCTCGACGACGGCGTGCGCGCAGCGGCCGCGGCCTCGGGCAATGAAGCCCAGCGCATTCGGATCACCCTGCTGTCCTCGTTCGCGCAGCGCTGGCTGCTGCCGCGCATGGGCCGCTGGCGCGATCTGCACCCCGACATCGCGCTCGAACTTCACACCTCGCAGAACGTCATCGACCTGCAGCGCGAGGGATTCCATGCTGCGTTGCGCCAAGGCGGCGGCAATTGGCGCGGCCTCGAGGCGGTGTCCCTGACCGATTCGCCACTGATCGTGCTCGGTTCGCCCGACGCCGCACACCGCCTGCGCGGCAGCGACGCAGCGGCGCTGGCTCACGAGCCACTGCTCGGTAGGGAGGCCCTGTGGCAACGCTGGTTCGCGCTCAACGGCGTGCGCGCACGCGTCAATCCGGTGGCTGACTTCAACGACGCCGGCCTGATGCTGCAGGCGGCCGAGCAGAACCTCGGCCTCGTCTTGGCGCGCGAGATCCTCGCTGCCGACGCGCTGCGCGACGGGCGCCTGCTGCGCCTGTCACCCGTGTCGATGCGCGAGGAGGGGGCGTATGGCTACTGGCTGGCCTTTCTGCCGAACTTGCGCGACTGGCCGCCACTGGCGGCGCTGCAGGCCTGGCTGCTTGCCGAGCTAGAGCAGTCGCAGCGCCAGCTCGACGGTGTCAAAGAAACAGTGCCTGCAAGTCGCTCAGGAAGTCGAAGCCGCGCGGCGTCGGCCGCACCCGCGCGCCGTCGCGCTCGATGAGGCCTTGCGACGCCGCGCGTTGAAGGGCGGCGTCGATGACCGCGACCGACTGGCCGGTGCGTTCGGCAAAGCGCGCCAAGTCGAACCCGTCAGCCAAGCGCAGCGCGTTCATCATGTACTCGATCGGCAACTGATCGGCGGCGACAGTCTGCTCGTTCGAGACCGCGCGTCCGGCAAGTGCGTGCTCGATGTACATCGCCGGCTCGCGCCAGCGTACCTGGCGCACGATCCGGTCGGGAAAACTCAGCTTGCCGTGGGCACCAGCGCCCAGCCCCAGGTAGTCACCGAACTGCCAGTAGTTGAGGTTGTGCACGCAGCGATGCCCGGGCTGCGCGAAGGCCGAGACTTCGTAGCGCGCCAGACCAGCGACCTGCGTGCGCGCGGCGATCAGATCGAGCATGTCGCTAGCGGTGTCGTCGTCGGGCAAGGTGGGTGGCGCGATCGCGAAGGCCGTGTTCGGCTCGACCGTCAGGTGGTAGATCGACAGATGGGGCGGTGCAAAGGAAAAGGCGGTGTCGAGATCCCGGCTCAACTGCGCCAGCCTCTGGCCTGGCAGCGCGTACATCAGGTCGAGGTTGAAGGTGTCGAAAGCCTCGCTCGCCTCGGCCAGCGCGGCCCGCGCCTGTGCACCGTCGTGCACGCGACCGATGCGCTCTAGCAGCCCGTCGTCGAAGCTCTGCACCCCGACCGACAGGCGCGTCACGCCGGCCGCGCGGTAGGCGCGAAAGCGCTCGCGCTCGAAGGTGCCGGGGTTGGCTTCGAGCGTGATCTCGCAACCCGCCTCCAGCGGCAGACGGGCGCGGATGTCGGTCAGCAGGTGGTCGATGCTGGCGGGCGCAAACAGGCTCGGGGTACCGCCGCCGATGAAGACGCTGATGACCCTGCGGCCCCAGACCTGGGGCAGTGCAGCATCAAGATCTGCCACCAGGGCGTCGAGGTAACGGGCTTCCGGTACGGGGCCGGCTTTGGCCTCGTGCGAGTTGAAGTCACAGTACGGACACTTCTTCAGGCACCACGGCAGGTGCACGTACAGCGACAGCGGCGGCAGTGCGGCCAGCGACACCGCTTCGGCCAGCGCCGCCGACTTGCGATGGATGCGGATCGGGGCTTCGCTCACTTCAAGCCAGCGGCCAAGCTTCGTGCATCAAGTCGCGCATCTGCCGAGCGGCCAGCGCGCGATGGCTGACGCAATTCTTCTGCGCCGGGCCGAGTTCGGCGACGCTAGCGCCCAGCGACTCGATCCAGACCAGTGGGTCATAGCCGAAGCCACCGTCGCCACGCGCTGCCGTGAGCAAGGTGGCGTCCCATCGGCCGAGCGCGATCAGCGGCTCGGGATCGTCGGCATGGCGCAGCGCAACCAGGGTGCTGACGAAACGCACCCGCCGGTCGGCAACCCCCTGCATGCGCTGCAGCAGCAGGGCGTTGTTGGCGGCGTCCTGGATGCGCCGCTGCTCTTCGCGGTCCGGCAGCGTCGTGGCAAGGCCAGCGTAGTGCGCTGACTGCACCCCCGGCGCACCGCCGAGCGCGGCCACGCACAGCCCCGAGTCGTCGGCGATGGCCGCCAACCCGCAGACCCGTGCCGCGTGGCGCGCCTTGACCAGGGCGTTCTCGACGAAGGTATGGTGCGGTTCCTCAGCCTCGGTGACGCCGAGTTCGCGCTGGCTCACGATCTCGATGGGCAGACCTACCAAAAGGGTCTGCAGTTCGGCGAGCTTCTTGGCGTTGTTGGACGCCAGCACCAGTTTCATGACTTCAGCGCAAGCCCTTGCGCCTTGACCAGATCGGCGATGCCTTGCTCGGCGAGCATCAGCAAGTGATCCATCTGCGCGCGCGTGAAGGCTGCCCCTTCGGCCGTGCCTTGCACTTCGACATAGGCCCCAGCGCCGGTCATGACCACATTCATGTCGGTGTCGCAGGTTGAGTCCTCGCTGTACTCGAGGTCGAGTAGCGGCAGCCCGTCCAGCAACCCGACCGAGATCGCGGCCACATGGTCGCGGATCGGGTTGACCGCGATCCGGCCTTGCGCCAGCAGCCAACTCACCGCGTCATGGGCGGCGACGAAGGCGCCGGTGATCGCGGCGGTGCGCGTGCCGCCGTCGGCCTGCCGCACGTCGCAGTCGAGCGTGATCATGCGCTCTCCCAGCGCCTTCAGGTCGAACACCGCACGCAGCGAGCGGCCGATCAGGCGCTGGATCTCCTGCGTGCGCCCGCTCTGCTTGCCGCGTGCGGCCTCGCGGTCGCTGCGGGTGTGCGTCGCACGCGGCAGCATGCCGTACTCGGCCGTGACCCAACCTTCGCCGCTGCCGCGCTTGTGCGGCGGCACGCGCTCCTCAACCGACGCGGTGCACAGCACCTGCGTCGCGCCGAAGGCGATCAGCACCGAGCCCTCGGCATGCTTGGTATAGCCGCGCTCGATGCGCAGTGGGCGCAGGGCACCAGCGGCCCGGCCACCGGTGCGAACAAATTCGGTCATCAGGACTTCTTTTCGTTGGAGCGGCGGATGGCGTCGTTGATCTCTTTGATCGAACGCTCGATCTCCGCCTCGTCGAGTTCGTCGCTGGCCAGGTCGCCGACGACGCTGGCCTGGATGGTCGAGGCAAACACCTCCTCGCCCAGGCTCTGGGTCGAGATGCCGGTGACGCTGTCGCTGTCCTCGGCCGACTCCCACTCGACCGAGATCACTGTCACGTTGTCGCTCTTCGGGCCGGCATGGCGCAGCGCCATCTCGACCAGCTCGGGCGCAGAATCGGCGATCGTGCGCGAGGCGAGCTGTTCGGCGATCACACTGTCGGAAACGCTGCCCCACAGGCCGTCGGAGCACAGCAGCAGGCGGTCGCCCGCATGCAACAGCAGCGGGCCCGCCGTGTCGACCACCGGCTTGCCCGGGCTCCCCAGGCAGGTGAAAAGCACGTTGCGATTGAACTTCTCGCCCATCGGTACGACGTGCGACAGGGTTTCCTGCAATTCGGTATAGGAGTGGTCGCGGGTGCGGGCGATCAGCTTGTCGCCGCGCACCAGGTACAGGCGCGAATCGCCGCAATGCGCCCAGTAGGCGGCATTGCCCTGCATCACGCAGGCCACGATCGTCGTGCGCGGCGTGTCGATCAGCGCCTTCTCGGTCGCATAGCGCAGCAGCTGGTGATGCGCCGCAACGATGGCGTCGTGCAGGAATCGAAGCGGATCGGCCAAGGTCGGCTTCGCGTCACGCTGGAACAGGGCGGCCAGGGTCTGCAACGCGAGCTGCGAAGCCACCTCACCTTCGGGATGGCCACCCATGCCGTCAGCGAGCGCGAACAGGCCCGAATCCCGCGTGTAGCAATAGCCCATGCGGTCTTCGTTCTTCTCGCGGCCGCCCTTGCGGCTGATCTGGTAGACGGAGAAACGCACGGCAGTTCCGGAACCGATCAGGCCTTGGCGCCGGTCTTCAGATTCTCGAGCTGGAGCTTCAAGCGCTCGCTGAAGCTCAGTTTGGTGTAGCGGCGCTCGGTCTCGCGCGCCAGTTCCTTCTGCAACGCGAACACGCTCTGCGGCCGCGACAGCGGGTCGAGCGACATGCACCATTCGGTGACTTCGATCAGGTTGTCGGAGTAGACGTTGCGCAGGCGCGAAAGGCTCAGCGCGAGGCGGTCCTTCTCGATGCGCTGCGGCGCGTCGTTGGGCGGGTAGCCTTGCATGCAGGCGTAAATGCAGCCGCCGATGGCATAAATGTCGGTCCAGGGGCCGAGACTGCCGTCGCGCCGGTACATCTCGGGCGCTGCGAAGCCCGGTGTGTACATCGGGCGAATGAAGTTGCCTTCCTTCGAAAGCACCTCGCGCGCCGCGCCGAAGTCCAGCAGCACCGCCTTGTTGTCGTTGGTGATGAAGATGTTGGCCGGCTTGATGTCTAGGTGCAGCATCTTGTGCTGGTGCACGATGCGCAGGCCGCGCAGGATCTCGTCGAAGAGGCTGCGGATCGTCGACTCGCGGAACACCTTGTCGCGCTTCAGGTCGCGCGCGGTGACGATGAAATCCTGCAGGGTGTCGCCCTGCAGGTAATTCATCACCATGTAGACGGTTTCGTTCTCGCGAAAGAAGTTCAGCACCGAGACGACGCTGGGGTGACTGATTTGCGCGAGCGACCGCCCTTCCTCGAAGAAGCTCTTCAGCCCCAGGCGGTACAGCGGCAACTTGTCGGGTTTGACGCGCGGCGTCAGCTCACCCGGCGAGCGCTCGGCCAGCGAAGCCGGGAGGTACTCTTTCAGCGCGATCAGGTGGCGCTGTTCGTCTTCGGCGAGGTAGACAACACCGAAGCCACCCGCCGCCAGCTTCTTGACGATCTGATAGCCACCAACCACGGTACCCGCGGGCAGCGGGGCGGGTTTGGGCTTTGACATAATCTGTGTTGCTTTTGCGCTCGAAGGTTCCATGTCAGTTTACAGCATGACCGGATACGCCAGTGCCAGTGCTGGCGCGGCTCGGCACGGTGAGAGTGGTGTTGCAACCACGACGGGCGCGGGCCATGTGGTGAGTGCCGAACTGCGTTCGGTGAACGGCCGGTTTCTGGATCTGTCACTGCGCTTGCCCGACGAACTGCGGGCCCTCGAGCCGGCCCTGCGCGAAATGGTGGCGGGGGCGGTCAAGCGGGGCAAGGTCGAATTGCGCATCACGAGCCAGCGCGATGCCGAGGCCGGCCTGCCGGCACCGGGCAGCGAACAATTGAACCGACTTTCGCGCATCGAAGGCACGGTCCAGAGTTGGCTGCCCAAAGCCGCGCCACTGTCCGTTCACGAGGCACTGCAGTGGTGCCGCGGTGGTGCAACGACGGAGCGCCTGGACGAGCCGGCCTTGCAGGCTGCGCGTGACGCAGTGGCAACCCTGCGCGAGGCGCGCGGCCGCGAGGGCGAGCGCTTGGCGGCGGTGCTGCAGGAGCGCATCGCGCACCTTCGCGCTTTGACCGAACAAGCCAAGCCGCTGCTGCCGGCGGTCGTGCAGCGGCAGCAGCAGCGCTTTCTCGAACGATGGCAGGAAGCCCTCGAGGCCAGCGGCGCCAAGCAGTCGATCAGCGCCGAGGCGCTGCAGGAACGTGCGCTGAACGAAGCGGCGGCCTTCGCGATCCGCATCGACGTGGCCGAGGAACTGGCCCGACTGATCTCGCACCTCGACGAGATCGAGCGCCTGCTCGCCAAGGGCGGCGAGGTCGGCAAACGGCTGGACTTCCTGATCCAGGAGTTGCAGCGCGAGGCCAACACCCTGGGCTCCAAGTCGGCCGCGCTCGAACTGACCGGGATTGCGGTCGAGATGAAGGTCGCGATCGAGCAAATGCGCGAGCAGGTGCAGAACATCGAATAGCGCCCCCGCCAAGAACGGGCGCCGGTCTGCCCTATCGGCCCGCACCGGCGCATCCCGCCCGCGCGACTGGGTGAAAATCTCGCCATGGAAACCCCCGGCAATCTTTTCGTCGTCGCCGCCCCCAGTGGCGCCGGCAAGTCGAGCCTGGTCAACGCATTGCTCGAACTCGACTCCCACTTGGCGCTGTCCGTCTCGCACACCACACGCGCGCCGCGCGGCCAGGAGCAGCACGGACGCGAATACTGCTTCGTCGATGAGGCCGAGTTTCGGGCGATGGTGGACCGGGGCGAATTCTTCGAGTGGGCCCAGGTGCACGGCCACTTGTACGGCACCTCGCGCAAGGCGATCCAGCAGCGCCTTGAGCATGGCGAAGACGTGGTACTGGAAATCGACTGGCAGGGCGCGCTGCAGATCAAGCGCCTGTTCGAGCATGCGGTGCTGATCTTCATCCTGCCACCGAGCTGGGACGAGTTGCGCCTTCGCCTGACCCGACGGGGCGAGGACCGGCCCGAGGTGATAGAGGAGCGCATGGCCAATGCGCGTGACGAGGTGCCACACGCCCGCGACTTCGACTTCGTTATAATCAACGCCTTATTCGAGACGGCGCTGTTCGACCTCAAGACCGTCGTCCACTCGCAGCGCTTGAAGTACGCCGCGCAGCAGCGCAACAAGTCTCAGGTCTTCGCCGCGCTGAACCTGATCTGACCCCGACCCGTCGACCACCGAAAAGGCACCCATGGCCCGCATCACCGTTGAAGATTGCCTGGAAAAGATTCCGAACCGCTTTCAGCTGGTGCTGGCCGCGACCTACCGTGCGCGCATGCTCAGCCAGGGCCATGCCCCGAAGGTCGATGCCAAGCACAACAAGCCGGGTGTGACGGCCCTGCGCGAGATCGCCGCCGGCGTCGTGGGTATCGAGATGTTGCGCAAGGTGCCGATCTAAGCCAACCTGCTCCGCAACAGGCGCCTGCCGGCAACGGCCAGGCGCCTGTTTCATTTGTGTCTCCTCCTCGCGCAGGACGGAAAAATGCGGCGCAGGCTACAGTGTGGCCGTGGGCATCCGATCCTTCGCCGTTGACCTGCTGCCGACTGCGCTGCAGCAGATGTCCTCGCGTGGGGCGGCGGCCAAGCCCGCCGAACGCGGCGAAGCAGCCTCCTTCGACGCCCTGACCGACAAGCTCGGCTACCTCAGCAAGGCCGAGATCCGCCAGGTCCGCGAGGCCTACAAGTTCGCCGACGAGGCCCACCTGGGCCAGTTCCGCGCCAGTGGCGAGCCCTACATCACACACCCGATCGCAGTGGCGGGCTTGTGCGCCGACTGGAAGCTCGACGTGCAGGCGATCATGGCCGCGCTGATGCACGACACGATCGAGGATCGGGGCGTGACCAAGCCCCAGTTGATCGAGCGCTTCGGCGCCCCGACGGCCGAACTGGTCGACGGGCTGACCAAGCTCGACAAGCTGCACTTCTCAACGCGCGAAGAGTCGCAGGCCGAGTCCTTCCGCAAGATGCTGCTGGCGATGGCGCGCGACGTGCGCGTGATCCTGGTCAAGCTGGCCGACCGGCTGCACAACATGCGCACGCTGAGTGCGATCGCCGCCGACAAGCGCGAGCGCATCGCCCGCGAAACGCTCGACATCTACGCCCCGATCGCGCACCGCCTGGGTCTGAACCAGATCTTCCGCGAGCTGCAGGAGCTCTCTTTTGCCCACCTCTACCCCTGGCGCCATGGCGCGCTGTCCAAGGCCGTGGCGCGCTCGCGCGGCACGCGGCGCGACATTGTCGAGCGGGTGCAGAAAGAGGTCGAGAGCGCCTTCGCGACGTCGAAGATGAAAGTTCAGGTTTCTGGCCGCGAGAAGACCGTGTACTCGATCTTCCGCAAGATGCGCCAGAAACACAGCAGCTTCGCCAACGTCAGCGACCTGTTCGGATTCCGCATCGTCGTCGCCCAGTTGTCCGACTGCTACCTCGCGCTGGGCGTGCTGCACCAGCTCTACAAGCCGGTCCCCGGGCGCTTCAAGGACTACATCGCGATCCCGAAGGCCAACGGCTACCAGTCGCTGCACACAACCCTGGTCAGCCCGTTGGGCACCGCGGTCGAGTTTCAGGTCCGCACCGAGCCGATGAACGCGGTGGCCGAAAGCGGCATCGCGGCGCACTGGATGTACAAGACCAAGCGCGGCGGCGCCGGCGGCGACGAAGCCCAGCACTTGGGCGCGAGCTGGCTCCAGTCGTTGATCGACATCCAGGACGACACCCGCGACGCGGCCGAATTCCTCGAACACGTCAAGATCGACCTGTTCCCCGACGCGGTCTACGTCTTCACGCCCAAGTCGCGCATCCTGGCCCTGCCGCGCGGCGCCACGCCGGTGGATTTCGCCTATGCGATCCACTCCGACGTCGGCGATCACTGCGTCGCGGCCAGCGTCAATGGCGAAGCGGTCGCCCTGCGCACCGAACTGAAGAGCGGCGACGTGGTCGAGATCACAACCGCGCCGGGCGCGAAGCCGAATCCGTCGTGGCTGAACTTCGTGCGCACCGGCCGCGCGCGCTCGAAGATCCGCCACCACCTGAAGAACATGGAGCACGAGGAGTCGCGCGCTCTCGGCGAGCGGCTGCTGGCCCAGGCCCTGCGCGCCGAAGGCCTGCTGATGCCTTCGGCCGACCCGAACGACGAAGCCGCGGCTGCCCTGTGGCAGCAGCTCACGCGCTGGAGCGGCAACCGGACCCGCAGCGACCTGATGGTTGAGATCGGCCTGGGCCGCAAGATCGCCTCCATCGTCGCCAAGCGCCTGGCGCATGTGATGGCCGAGCGCGGGGGCCCGCGGCCCGACGCCGTGACCCTGAGCCGGCGCCACTTCGGCACCGATGCGGCCGACGAGCCGGCGGCCACGCATGGCCTGGTCACGATCGACGGCAGCGAGGGCGCTTCGATCCAGCTCGCCGGCTGTTGCCGCCCGATCCCGGGCGACGACATCGTCGGCTACCTCGGCCGAGGCGAGGGACTGACGGTGCACACCGACGAATGCACGGTCGGCAAGCGCCTGTACGAGCGCGACCATGAGCGCTGGCTGCCGGTCGAGTGGGCCGAACAGCCCGCACGGCACTTCGAGACCTCGATCACGGTGTTGGTTGAGAACGGCAAAGGCGTGCTGGCGCGCGTGGCCGCCGCCGTGAGCGGCGCTGAAGCCGACATCACACACCTCGACATGGGCGACGAGCGTGCCGCCGAGACCGCCGAACTGCGCCTGCTGCTGTCGGTGCGCGACCGCCAGCACCTGGCCGACGTGCTGCGCACCTTGAAGCGCGCCCCGTCGGTCTTGCGCGTGGCCCGGGTGAAGGGTTGACTACTTCGCCGTCGGGTCCGGCGGGGAGCCTTTGTCGAAAATGACGAGCCAACGCCCCTCAGGCGAACGCATCCAGATCGAGTTGAAGCGCGCCACGACCGCGCCCTTCGGGTCGCGCCCGGTCGACGGCGCGAGTTGGCCCGAGGCCGGACTTCCGCACGCAAAGCCTCCCGTGTGCCGCCCTGCGCGCTCGCAGTCTGGGCGCTCATCAGCAAGGCACAGGCCAGAACCGATTTCAGCACCTTCCACGCCCCGGCCATCGCGCACTGCCGATCGTGTCCATCGCGCGATTGTTGATGAGAATCGCCACATGCACCCACCGCCGACCGGCCCTCGCCGCTGGATCGCCCACCTCGACATGGACGCGTTCTACGCGTCGGTCGAGCTGCTGCGCTATCCCGAGCTGGCCGGCCTCCCGGTGGTGGTCGGCGGCGGCCGGCGCCACCAGCCGGTGTCGCTGCCGGACGGCACGCGCCGCTTTGCGCAGCTCGCCGGCTACACCGGCCGTGGCGTCGCCACCACCGCGACCTATGCCGCACGCGACGTCGGCGTGCACTCGGGCATGGGCCTGATGAAGGCCGCCTTGCGCGCCCCCGAAGCCGTCCTGCTGCCGGTCGACTTCGAGCAGTACCGCCTCTACTCGCGCCGCTTCAAAGCGGCGGTGGCTGAGGTGGCACCACTGATCGAGGACCGCGGCATCGACGAGATCTACATCGACCTCAGCGCACTCCCCGGCGCGCAGGACAGCGTCGGCCACGACCCCTTCGGCGGCGTGCGCGCGATCGCCCAGGAGATCCGCAACAACGTGCGCCGGGTCACCGGCCTGACCTGCTCGGTCGGCGTGACGCCGAACAAGCTGCTGTCCAAGATCGCCAGCGAGCTCGACAAGCCCGACGGGCTGACCGTGCTCACCCATGCCGACCTGGCCGCGCGCATCTGGCCCCTGCCGGTGCGGCGCATCAATGGCATCGGGCCCAAGGCGGGCGCCAGGCTCGACGCGTTGGGCGTGCACACGATCGGCGAACTCGCGGCACGCGAGCGCCCTTGGCTGGCCGAACACTTCGGCGCCAGCTACGGCCGCTGGCTCGCCGACGCGGCGAACGGACGTGACGACCGAGAGTTGTCCACCAGCAGCGAGCCGGTCTCGATGAGCCGCGAAACCACCTTCGACCGCGACCTGCACGCCGTACACGACCGCACCGAACTCGGCGCCATGCTGGACGAGCTGGTGCAGCAATTGGCGCGCGACCTGCAGAGGAAAGGCTATGCCGGCAAGACGGTCGGCATCAAGCTGCGCTTCGAGGACTTCAAGACCGTCACCCGCGACCTGACCCTGCCCGAGGCCACCGCCGAAGCCGAAGTGATCCGCGCCGCGGCTGGCCAATGCCTGAAGCGCGTGGATTTTTCCCGCCGCCTGCGCCTGCTGGGCGTGCGCATGGCTTCCCTGCGCCACGCCGGGCGGTGACACTTGCAAGGACCATGATCGACAAAGAGCGACAACGCCAGCGCCAACGGGTCTCGCCCGCGCCGCAAGGCCGCGTGCCGAACTGGCTGCTGGTCGTCTTCGCCGGCCTCTTCACGGCCGCCGCACTGATCGCCCGCTCTCTGACCTGAGTCGGGTACCGCCGCGCCTGCGGCCGGCTAGGATGCGGGTCGAGGAGACCAGTGCCCATGCCCGTCATCACCAACATCGAAGACCTGCGCGTGCTTGCCGAGAAGCGCGTGCCGCGGATGTTCTACGACTATGCCGACTCCGGCTCGTGGACCGAAGGCACCTACCGTGCCAACGAGGCCGATTTCCAGAAGGTTCTGCTGCGCCAGCGGGTGGCGGTGAACATGGACAACCGCAGCACGGCGGCCAAGATGGTCGGCGTCGACGTGAAGATGCCCGTCGCCCTGGCGCCGGTCGGCCTGACCGGCATGCAGCATGCCGACGGCGAGATCCACGCCGCGCGGGCGGCCGAGAAGTTCGGCGTGCCCTTCACGCTGTCGACGATGAGCATCTGCTCGATCGAGGACATCCGCGAGAACACCAGCGCGCCGTTCTGGTTCCAGCTCTACTGGATGCGCGACCGCGAATTCATGGATCGCCTGATGGACCGCGCCAAGGCCGCCGGCTGCCCGGCCCTGGTGCTGACGCTCGATCTGCAAGTCATCGGCCAGCGCCATAAGGACTTGAAGAACGGCCTCACCGCGCCGCCGAAACCAACCCTGGCCAACATCCTAAACCTGGTGACCAAACCGCGCTGGTGTCTGGGCATGGCCGGTACCAAGCGCCACACTTTCCGCAACCTGGTCGGCCATGCCAAGAACGTGAGCGACATGTCGTCGCTTGGCGCCTGGACGCGCGAGCAATTCGACCCGCGGCTGGACTGGAACGATGTGGCCTGGATCAGGAAGCGCTGGGGCGGCAAGCTGATCCTGAAGGGCATCATGGACCTGGAAGACGCCAAGCTCGCCGCCGTCAGCGGTGCCGACGCCCTGGTGGTCAGCAACCACGGCGGGCGCCAACTCGACGGCGCGCCGAGTTCGATCAGCGCGCTGCCGGCGATCGCCGACGCCGTCGGATCACGCATCGAGGTCTGGATGGACGGCGGCATCCGCTCCGGCCAGGACGTGCTCAAGGCCTGGGCCCTGGGCGCGCGCGGCACGATGATCGGCCGCGCCTTCGCCTACGGTTTGGGTGCCATGGGCGAAACCGGTGTCACCAAGGCGCTCGAGATCATCCACAAGGAACTCGACGTGACAATGGCCTTCTGCGGCCACACCCGGCTCACCGACGTCGACCGGCAGATCCTGCTGCCCGGCAGCTGAGGGTTCAGGGCTTGGCGCGGCGCTGGCGCAGGACAGTGGCGCTCTCCCCGCCCTGGCCCCAGTTGTCGGAATCGATCTCGTCGATCAGCACCGTCACGTCCTCGCTCCGCTTGGCGAGCACGTCGACGAGCAACCGAGTCACGCCCTGGATCAGGGTCTCTTTCTGCTCGCGCGTCGTCGGCGGCGAGCGGCGCGCAAGGCGAATGGTCACGACGGGCATGGCAGCAGCGACAAGGTCTCGTGGGCCCGCATCATCGCAGAGCGGCCGTTAGCGCCGCGGCGCGCCGGCATCGACAAGATCGGCCCCGACCACCATGCGTGCGACTCCTGCCGCGGCAGCGGCCGCCTCGCAGGCGCGGCAGGGTCGTGAGGTCGAGTACAGCACGCTGCCGCCGAGGTCCCGCCGGCCGAGGCGGCGCTGAGCGTCGCGGATCGCCTCGCGCTCGGCGTGGGCGTTCGGGTCATCGGTGCGCACGACCCGGCTCGGGCCGTCGCCGACGACGCGCCCGCCACTGCACCAGCACCGCGCCGTAAGGCTGGTCACCCCAGGACAGCGCGAGTTCGCGCATCGCCAGGGCGGCGTCGTGGAATCGGCGCTCTGGCGGCGCGGCCTCGGCGGCCTGCGTGCGCACGCTCGAAGCCCACGGTGCTGCGGCGATCGCGACGAAGCCGCGCCGCTTCAGGTCGCCCAAGCTGCTCATGGCCGTGGCCCGAATCGCGCCAGCGACCGGGCGCGGGCGCGCTCGGCCTCGATCTCGCGCGTGCGCGGCTCGGCGCTGGTGACCAACGAGTCGATCAGCGCCCGCGCGCTTGCGGCGACCTCGGCGACCGCGCGCTCGAACGCGGCCTCGTTGGCCTTCGACGGCACGGTGAAGCCGCTCAGCTTGCGCACGAACTGCAGCGATGCGTCGCGGATCTCGAGCTCGGTAGCTGGCGGCTCGAAGTTGAACAAGGTCTTGATGTTGCGGCACATGGTGGGCTCGGGATCAGGGCGGCACCGCGACGCCGGCGCGGGCCAAGGCGATCGCCTCGCGCAGCACCGCGAGGTCGCCGACGTGGTTGGCCAGCAGCAGCAGCAGGCGAGCCTGCATCCGCTCGCTTTGTGCGTCGTCCAGGCCACGGTGACCGGCGATCAGCGCATCGTAAAAGGCATCGCCGGGCGCATAGGCGTAGCGGTGGCGCACGCCGAGTTCGGCAAAGTTGGGCTGGGTGTTAAGCGGCATCGGAGCACCTTTCAGGGCAAGCGATCGAGCGCGTGGCCGGTGGCCCGCGCCAGCGCGGCGCGCAGGGCACCAGCGTCGAAGCGGCGCCAGCGCGCGGCGACATGCTGGTCGGGGCGGAGCAGGTAGCAAGTACCGGGGCGCGCGTCGTAGCGTCGCGCAGCCAGGCCCACGGCATCGCGCAGCGCCGCCGGCTCCGGCTCGGCGGCGTCGAACAGCGGCAGCAGCACCACGTCGAGGCCGGCGGCGGCGTCGGCGACCTCGGGACCGGGGCGGCCGAAGTGCAGCAGCACGAAGACCGCCGGCCCGGCGTCCGCCAGGGCCTGAAGCAGCCAGTTCGGGCCGCCGGGACCGGCGAGCGGCGCGTCGTCGGCTGGCGCGCCGGGCACCATCCAGCCGTCGAATGCCTCGGTATCGGGCGTATTCAGCGGTGAGTCGACGAGCCAGGTCGGTACCGACAGGCGGCCGCTGTTGACCAGGGCACGCCCGGCCGGCACTTGGTCGGCGAGCGACAGCACGGCATCGCGCAGCACGCGCGCGACATGCGTCTTCGGGGTCATGAAGTCGGTCGAGCGCGTCGAGTTCAGCAGGTTCTCGTCCGCCGCAGCGCTGCGCTCCTGGTGATAGCTGTCGAGCAGGGCCTCCGGCGCGTCCCCGTCGATCACCCACTTCAGTTTCCAGACCAGATTGTCGGTGTCCTGCACGCCCGAATTGGCACCGCGCGCGCCGAAGGGCGAAACCTGGTGCGCGCTGTCGCCGACAAACAGCACGTGGCCATGGCGGAACCTCGCCATGCGCCGGCACTGGAAGGTGTAGACGCTCACCCATTCGAGCTCGAAGTCGAGGTCCGCAAAGCCTTGCTGGTCGAGCGCGGCGCGAACGCGCGCGCACACGCGATCGGGGTCCTTCTCCAGATCGGGATCAGCCTCCCAGCCAAGCTGGAAATCGATGCGCCAGACATTGTCTGCTTGGCGGTGCATCAGCGCGCTCTCGCCCGCATGGAAGCGCGGCGAGAACCAGAAGCGGCGTTCGGTCCGTTCGATCGGGAAAGGCTCGCCGTGCAGCACGATGTCGGCGATCAGGAAACGGTCCTGGAACACGCGGCCCTCGACGTCCAGACCCATCTGGCGTCGCACCGTGCTGCGCGTGCCGTCGGCGGCGATCAACCAGTCGGCGTGCAGGCTGTAGTGGCCATCGGCGGTCTCGACCTCGAGCGTCACGCCGCTGTCGGTGGGTATCACCCGCAGCAGCTTGTGCTGCCAGCGCAGGTCGATCGCCGGCAATTCCATCGCTCGCTCGACCAGGTACTGCTCCAGGTGGTACTGCTGCAGGTTGACCATGCCCGGCCGCTGGTGCCCGGCTTCTGGCAGCAGGTCGAAGCTGAAGACCTCGCGCTCGCCGTGGAAGGTGCGGCCGACGTTCCAGGTGACGCCTTTGGCCACCACCCGGTCGGCGATGCCCAGCCGATCGAAGATTTCGAGCGTGCGCTTGGCGTAGCAGACCCCGCGCGAACCGATCGAGACGGTGTTGTCATCGTCGAGCACGATCACCGGCTGACCGCGCAGCGCGGCATCGATCGCGGCCGATAGACCCACCGGGCCGGCGCCGACGATCACCAGCGGCACGTGGCGCGGCTCGCCTGCGCCCATCTCCGGCGCGCGCCGGTAGGCGTAACGCGGCCATGTGTAGGTCGAGAGCATCACGCTCTAGGCCAACGGCGGACTTCCCAAGCAACCGACGCGGATCCGGCTTTGCCGCTCCGCCAGCGGTGCCCCAAGGCGCTGAAGGCGCCTTTCAGTCGCCTGGGGGAGCGGCGCAGCCACTTCAGGGGTGGGCCTCACTTCTCGTGCATCCAGGCGGCGTGCTTGGGCGCGCGTTTGGTGCGGCTCCACTCCTCGAGCATCGCCCACTTCACCTTGTCGAGCTCGGCGTTCATCTCGGGCGTCGCAGTGTCGACCGCGAGCTCGAGACGATGGCCGTTGGGGTCGAAGAAGTAGATCGACTTGAAGATGGTGTGCTCGGTCGGACCCAGCACCTCGACCCCGCCGGACTCGAGCCGGGCTTTCGCG
>DATDES010000176.1:0-14483 GCA_036522975.1 Burkholderiaceae bacterium
ACCGCTTTTGATACAGCGAGTAGCTTGACCAATGGGTTGGGTTTCCAGGTTCCGAACGCCGCGGTGGCGGCCGGTCAAGATAACCCGCTGGGCCTTTCGCTGCGCTGGTCGGCCGGTCCTTTCACCGTAGGCGCTGCGTTTGACGAGAACGTCGCGGGTTACGAGACCTACGGCTTGTACGGTTCGTGGAACGGTGGCTTCATCAACCTGTATGGCCAGTGGGAGCATGGCGCTATCAACAACGCCGGCGGCACCCTGTACGAAAAGATCGACGCCTACTCGATCAGCGCCAAGATCCCGATGGGTGCTATCACCTGGAAGGTGGGCTACGTCGGTGTGACCTCGGACAGGGCCAATGGTGACGGCTACAAGATCGGCGGCGGCTTGGAGTATGCGCTGTCCAAGCGCACCAGCCTGTACTCGACGATCGGCCAAGCCTTCGGCGACCGCGTGGACAACGCGACTTTTGCTAATTCTGCTGCAGACGACATCCGCTACGACGTCGGCATCACGCACCGCTTCTGATCGCCCAGCCAGGCGTTCAAGCAAAGAGGCCACCGCAAGGTGGCCTTTTTTCATGGCTGCGGCGTGAGCCGCAGAGCGTCATCAGGTCGGGCGCTGCGGCACGGGGCCTGCCAACCCCCGGGAAAACCGGCGTTGGTGAGCCGCAACAACCTGCCGCGCTGACGGGAGCCATCGGTCAATATGTGCGGGCTGAAGAACCCGGAGACAAGACCACCATGAAAAAGAGCGCTTTCGTCTTGACCGTGCTTGCCGCTGCAGGCAACGCCAGTGTTGCCCAGATGGCCCCGTCCAACAGCATCCAGCTGTACGGGATCGTTGACGCGGGCATCCAGTATGTCACCGGCTACAAGCAGGGCTCGGACACCGCGCTGGTCAGCGGCATCATGGACGGATCGCGCTTTGGCCTGCGCGGCAACGAGGATCTGGGTGGTGGCTATCGGGCGATCTTCACACTCGAGAATCGCACCGAGATCAACAACGGGTCGGGAAGCAATCGGCCCCCGTCCGGCACCCAGCTGCCCGATCGGATGAGCTTCGCCTCGTTGATGTTTCCGACCCTGCCGGCGCCGGTGCAGGCGGCTTTGCAGCCCGCGGTCACCGCTGTCGGGACCAATCTGGCGACCCAGGCCTACGGGGTCAACCTCGGCAACAACTTCTGGGACCGCCAGGCTTACGTTGGCTTGATCACGCCTTTTGGCGCCGTTCTCGGCGGCCGGCAGTACACCCCGGCGTACGAGGTGTCGGCGGCCTTCGACACCCTGGCCACGCAATCCAGCCTGGGCGCTGGTCAGGTCGCCTCCTTCCCGTCTGCGGTCGAGATCCGCATCTCGAATGCGCTGCAGTACCGGATCCAGCTGGGCGGCCTGTCGGCCTCTCTGATGTACGGTTTTGGTGGGGTCACTGGCGACAGTTCGGCCAGTCGCTTCATGGGCGGGAATGCGATCTACCGCGGCGCCGGATTTGCTGTCGGCGCGTCGTACAACGAGCGCAACAACGAGCTGGGGCAGGAAGCGCTCCGTTCGGCGGTCCTGGGCGCTTCGGTCAATATAGGGCCCGGTACGTTGAGCGGCATGTACCAATCGTTCGAGGACGACAATCCGGGCGGTTTGTCTGGCATCGCGTCGGGGTTGATTGCGCAGGGTGCTCCTGCAGCGTCAGCCGCACTCGTTCAGAACGGTTTCATCGAGGCCTTGCGGATCGATGGCAAGCTGTCCCACGTCGGCTACAAGATGACTGTCGAGCGGAACACCTTCTACATTGCGTACAGCCAATACGACGATGGCCGGCCGGCGAACGCGGATGTCGCTTCCTACGGTGTCGCTTACACCTACGCCTTGTCCAAGCGCACCGACCTGAACGCAGTGCTGACGCACTTCGACAACAAGAATTTGGCCCAGGCCGCGCCCGGACAGGCCGGTTTCCTCGGCGGTGTCACGGCCACGGCAGGCAAGGACGCGGACAGCCTTGCGTTCGGCATCCGCCACCGTTTCTGACGCGCGAGCGTCGTTGTCGCAAGGGCCGCCCGGGGCGGCCCTTGTTCTTGTGTGGAAAGGCTTTCGCTCGATGGACTTGATCGCCGTTTGCCGGGTGTCTTGCGTGGCGCTTGCGGCGGCCTGCGTCGTCGCTCTGAGCGGCTGCGCCGTGTCGACGCCCGCGCCCACTGATGCGGCTGCTTCCGAAGGGTGGCATGCGGTTCGCTTGCCCGGCAAGCGAGCCACCGAATACCGCTACGAGCAGAAGGAAGGCCGCAGCGCTGTCGCGGCGCGCGCCGACTGCTCGGCATCGATCTGGCGCCGACATGCCGTGCGCAGCGCCGACCGTATCGGCGAGGTTCAGTTTTCGTGGTGGGTTGAGCAACTGCCGCAGGACGGTGACGTGTCCCAGGCCGATCATGCTGACGCGCCGGCACGCGTGATGTTCGCTTTCGGCGGTGACCCGAAGCGCCTGTCGCTGCGCAACCAGATGCACTTCGATCTGGCGGAGGCGCTGACCGGCGAGCCCCCACCCTTTGCCACATTGGTCTATGTCTGGGATGCCAGAGCACCCGTTGGCAGCGTGATCGTCAACCCGCGCAGCGACCGGATCCGAAAGATCGTGGTCGAGTCCGGGGCGAGTGGGCTGCGCCAATGGCGCAGCTACCGCCGCAATCTGGTGGCCGACTTTCAACTTGCCTTCGGTGAAGCGCCGGGCAACCTGCAGGCGATGGCGATGATGACCGACGGCGACAACACCCAGTCGCAACTCGCCACCTGGTACGGGGAAATCAGCTTGCATTGAAGTCGCAGCATCGGCGCCTCGGGTAAGACCCCTTGGCGGCGGGCACGCGATTTGCGGAAGATGTGGAGGCAACCAGGTGATTCCGTGGGCGATGATGCAGAACGAGGAGCGCTATCACCGGGCGGACAACCGGCTCGACATGCGCAGCGTGAAGGTCAACTGAATACCGTTGTGGCGCCTTGGCGGGCCTGTCGAACATGATCGTCTTCGTTCTCCGCCGTCTCGCTCAGGCCATCCTGGTGATGCTCACCGTGGCCTTCATCGCCTTCATGCTGTTCCAGTACGTCGGCGATCCGGTGACCAATCTGCTGGGTCAGGACGCGACGCCGGAGCAACGGGCGCAGTTGCGCACGGACCTGGGGTTGGACCAGCCGTTTCCGGTGCAGTTCGCGGCGTTCGTCGGGAATGCCGTGCAAGGCGAGTTCGGGCTGTCGCTGCGTCAGGGGCGCAAGGTCTCGTCGCTGATCGTCGAGCGCTTTCCGGCCACGGTCGAGCTTGCCTTCGGCGCCGCCTTGCTGGCGCTGACCTTCGGCATCCCGATGGGCGTGTACGCGGCCCTCAAGCGCGGCAACTTCCTGTCCCAGGCCCTGATGACCTTTTCGCTGCTGGGTGTCTCGCTGCCGACCTTCCTGATCGGGATCCTGCTGATCCTGATCTTCGCCGTCACGCTGAAGGTCCTGCCGAGTTTCGGGCGCGGTGAGACAGTGGCGCTCGGCGCCTGGACCAGCGGCCTGTTCACGCAGGATGGCTGGAAGCATTTGGTCCTGCCGGCTGTCACGCTCAGCGTCTTCCAGCTCACGCTGATCATGCGTCTGGTGCGCGCCGAGATGCTCGAAGTGCTGCGCACCGACTACATCAAGTTCGCCCGTGCTCGTGGCCTGCCCGATCGCGCGGTGTACTTTGGCCACGCGCTGAAGAACACCCTGGTCCCGGTGATCACCATCACCGGCCTGCAACTCGGCTCCCTGATCGCGTTTGCGATCATCACCGAAACGGTTTTCCAATGGCCCGGCATGGGACTGCTGTTCATTCAGGCGGTCCAGTTCGCAGACATTCCCGTGATGGCGGCCTATCTGTGCCTGATTGCCTTGATCTTCGTGGTCATCAACCTGGTCGTCGACATGCTGTACTTCGCCGTCGATCCGCGCCTGCGCATCGAGAAGTCCACCGCCGGGCATTGACCCAGACCCGCGCCGCCTGCATTTGATCGAAGGAGCCCCCATGAGCAACCGGTTCACGACCACCCTGATCGCCGCAACGCTGACTGCCGCCTGGGGCCTGAGTTACGCCGCCACCCTGCGCGTGGCCGACGTCGGCGATGTGCAGTCGATGGATCCGCACTCGCTCAATGAAACTCTGCAACTTAGCTTCACCGGCAACATCTATGAAGCGCTGGTGGCGCGCGGCAAGGACATGAAGCTGGTGCCGTCGCTGGCCACGCAATGGAAGCAGACGGCGCCGACGGTCTGGCGCTTCGAGCTGCGCCGCGGCGTCAAATTCCACGATGGCACGCCCTTCACCGCTGACGACGTGGTCTTCACCTTCCAGCGCGGCGCGGCCGATGGCTCCGACATGAAGGGCTACACCGCGCCGATCAAGGAGGTGCGCAAGAGCGGCGACAACGCGATCGAGATCGAAACCAACGCGCCGTTCCCGATCCTGCCCGATACGCTCACCAGCTTGTACGTCATGAGCCGGAAATGGTGCGAGGACAACAAGGCCGAGCGGCCGGTCGATCGACGCAAGGGCGTCGAGAACACTGCGTCGTTCCGGGCCAACGGCACCGGCCCCTACCGCCTGAAGGAGCGGCAGCCGTCGACCCGTACGGTCATCGTGCGCAACTTTGCGTACTGGGACAAGGTCGAGGGCAATGTCGACGAGGTTGTCTTCACGCCCATCGGTTCGGATGCGACACGCGTGGCGGCGCTGCTCTCCGGCGAGATCGACGTCATGGAGCCGGTGCCGCTGCAGGACGTCGACCGGGTCAAGGCGGCGGGCAAGTTCAACGTGATGCAGGGCCCCGAGCTGCGCACGATTTTTCTCGGCATGGACCAGAAGCGCGACGAACTGCTGTTCTCCAACATCAAGGGCAAGAACCCGTTCAAGGACAAGCGTGTGCGCCAGGCGTTCTACCAGGCGATCGATATCGAGGCCATCAAGTCACGCGTGATGCGCAGTGCCGCCACGCCGACCGCGCTGATGATCGGCCCCGGCGTGCGGGGTTTCCAGCCCGACATGAACAAGCGCCTGCCCTACGACACGGAAGCCGCGAAGAAGCTGATGGCCGACGCCGGCTATCCCAATGGCTTCGAGGTCGGCATGAACTGCCCGAACGACCGCTACGTCAATGACTCTCCCAACTGCCAGGCGGTCGCGGCGAACCTGGCGCGCATCGGCGTCAAGGTCAATCTGCAGGCCGAGACCAAGAACACCTACTTCCCGAAGATCTTGCGTCGTGACACCAGCTTCTATCTGCTCGGCTGGACACCCAGCACCACCGATGCGCATGACGCGTTCTACAACCTGATGGCCTCGCCGACCGACAAGGGCCAGGGCCAGTTCAATCTCGGTGCCTACAGCAATCCGAGGTTCGACGAACTGACCGCGAAGGTGCAGAGCGAAACCGATGCGGCCAAGCGCAACGACGCCATCCGCGAGGCCATGAAGATCCACCAGGACGACATTGGCCACATTCCCCTGCACCAGCAGGCGCTCGCCTGGGGAGTGAAGAGCAATGTCAACGTCGTGCAGTTGCCCGACAACCGCATGTTCTTCAAGTGGGCCAGTGTGAAGTGAGCACCACGTCGGTTCTGGGGCGGTTTCTCGATGGTGACGTCTGGCACAGCTTTCGCTCCACGCCGGTGGCAATCGCCGCCGCCGTGGTGGCTTTCGTGCTGGTGTTCTGCGCCTTGTTCGCCGGGTGGGTGGCGCCGCACAATCCTTTCGATTTGGCCTCGCTGGAGCTGAGCGACGCACGCCTGCCGCCGGCCTGGAGCGAGGAGGGAAGCGCCAAGTACCTGCTCGGCACTGACGATCAGGGCCGCGACATCCTGTCGGCCCTGATGTACGGGGCACGCATTTCCCTGCTGGTGGGCGTTGCGTCGGTGCTGCTGTCGGTGGTGGCCGGCGTGGGCCTGGGCTTGTTGTCGGGTTTCGCGGGTGGCAAGACCGATGCCTTCATCATGCGCGTGTGCGACGTGATGCTGTCCTTCCCGTCGATCCTGATCGCGCTTCTGATCGACGGCGTCGGCCGGGCGATGTTCCCGAATGCCCACGACACGCTGGCATTCGCCGTGCTGGTGTTCGCGATTGCGCTGCCGGGCTGGGTGCAGTACGCGCGCACCGTACGCGGCTCGACCTTGGTCGAGCGCAACAAGGAGTATGTGCAGGCGGCGCGTGTGACAGGTGTCTCGTCGTTGCGCATCATGTTCCGCCACGTGCTGCCCAACGTCATGGGGCCGGTGCTGGTGCTGGCGACGATCCAGGTCGCAACCGCGATCCTCACCGAAGCCACGCTGTCCTTCCTCGGGGTTGGCGTGCCGCCGACCCAGCCATCGCTGGGCACCCTGATCCGCGTCGGCAATGATTTCCTGTTCTCAGGCGAATGGTGGATCACCATCTTCCCCGGCGTGATGTTGGTGTTGATCGCCCTGAGCGTGAACCTGCTCGGCGACTGGCTGCGCGATGCATTGAACCCGAGGCTTCGATGAGCGCCGTGCCGCTGCTGGAAGTGCGCCACCTGCGCGTCGAGTTCCCGTCGCGTCGCGGCACCTTGCTTGCGTTGGACGACATCTCGTTCTCGATTGCGCCGGGCGAGGTCCTGGGCGTCGTCGGTGAATCGGGCGCCGGCAAGTCGCTCACCGGCTCGGCGATCATCGGCCTGCTGGACCCGCCGGGGCGCATTGCCGGGGGCGAAATCCGGCTGGCCGGTCAGCGCATCGACGGGCTGCCCTACGAGCAGATGCGCGCGATCCGCGGACGCCGGATCGGCGCGATCTTTCAGGACCCTCTGACGTCGCTGAATCCGCTTTACACCATCGGCCGCCAGCTGATCGAGACGATCCGTACCCATCTGCCGGTCGGTGAAGATGAGGCCCGCGCGCGAGCCATCAAGTTGCTGCAGGAGACCGGGATCCCGGCGGCCGAGCAGCGCATCGACCAGTACCCGCACCAGTTCTCGGGCGGCATGCGCCAGCGTGTCGTCATCGCGCTGGCACTTGCGGCCGAGCCGCAGTTGATCGTCGCCGACGAGCCGACCACTGCGCTCGACGTGTCGATCCAGGCCCAGATCATTTCCCTGATCCGGCGCCTGTGCAAGGAACATGGCACTGCGGTGATGCTGGTGACCCACGACATGGGCGTCATCGCCGAGACTAGCGATCGTGTGGCGGTGATGTATGCCGGGCGCATCGTCGAGATCGGCCCGGTGGCCGACGTGATCCATCGCCCGTCGCACCCCTACACCGTGGGGCTGATGGGGTCGATTCCGGCGATGGACGAGGATCGCGAGCGTCTGTTGCAGATCGATGGTGCGATGCCGCGCCTGAACGCGATCCCTACCGGCTGTGCCTTCAATCCGCGTTGCCCGCATGCGTTCGATCGCTGCCGCAGCGAGCGGCCGAACCTGATCGATGCCGGGCCGACGCATGCCGCCTGCTGGCTGGTGGCCGAAGGCCAGAGGAGGGTGGCATGAACGCGCTGGGCGGTGGGCCGCCCCAAGCCGACTCGCAATCCCGCGGGGGGCCGGCCGCCGCCGGCCGAGGGGCCGACATGATCCCCTTGGTCGCAGTCAAGGACCTTGCGAAAGTGTTCGATGTGTCGGCGCCCTGGCTGAACCGGGTTGTCGAACGCAAGCCAAGGCAGTTCGTGCATGCGGTCGATGGCGTCAGCTTTGCCATTCAGCGTGGCAAGACCTTGGCCCTGGTGGGTGAATCGGGCTGCGGCAAGAGCACGGTCGCGCGCCTGCTGGTCGGGCTGTATGCCCCGACGCGAGGCAGCGTGCAGTTCGATGGCAAGGACACCCACGGTGTGGCGGACAAGGCCCAGCTGCGGCTGATGCGCCGACGAATGCAGATGATCTTCCAGGACCCCTATGCCAGCCTGAACCCGCGCTGGAAGGTACGCGACATCGTCGGCGAGCCGCTGACGGAGCATGGCCTGGTGACCGACGCCGACGAGTTGCGCGCCCGCGTTGCCGAACTGCTGCTGTCGGTCGGCCTCGCGGCGGCCGATGTCGAGAAGTTCCCGCACCAGTTCTCCGGCGGCCAACGGCAGCGCATCTCGATCGCGCGCGCCCTGGCCACCAAGCCGGAGTTCCTGGTCTGTGACGAGCCGACGTCGGCGCTCGACGTCTCGGTGCAGGCCCAGGTGCTCAACATCATGAAGGACCTGCAGCGCCAGCGCGGGCTGACCTACCTGTTCATCTCGCACAACCTGGCCGTCGTGCGCCATGTGTCGGACGAGGTCGGCGTGATGTACCTCGGCCGCCTGGTCGAGCTGGCCGACAAGGCAGAACTCTTCGCGCAGCCGCGGCATCCCTACACGCGGATGCTGCTCGACGCGATCCCCGACATCCACATGAGCGGCCGCGCGCGCACGCCAGTGCAGGGCGAGGTGCCGAACCCGCTCAACCCGCCGAGCGGCTGCGCCTTCCACCCGCGGTGTCCGCATGCGAATGCACGCTGCTCGAGCGAGCGGCCGGTGATGAAGGCCTTCAAGGGCATCCAGGTGGCGTGCCACGCCGTCGAAGAAGGGCGCATCTGAGCGGCCGAGCGCCCACGCCTGATCAGGGTTCGACCAGGCGCTCGTTGGCAAACAGATCGGCGACAGTCTCCCGCTCGCGGATGAGAGCGGCCCGATCACCGTCGACCAGCACCTCGGCAGCGCGTGGCCGGCTGTTGTAGTTGCTTGCCATGCTCATCGCGTAAGCGCCGGCGGACAGCACGGCGAGCCGGTCGCCCGGCTGGACGGCCAGGCGCCGGTCGCGGCCGAGCCAGTCACCCGACTCGCAGATCGGGCCGACGACGTCCCACAGCAGGGCGTCGCCATCGCGCAAGGTGCACGGCACGATGGCCATGAAGGCGTCGTACATCGCCGGGCGCACCAAGTCGTTCATCGCGGCATCAACTATGCAGAAGTTCTTCTGCACCCCCGGCTTGCACACCAGCACCTCGGTGACCAATACACCGGCGTTGCCGACCAACGAGCGGCCGGGCTCGAACAGCAACTCGCGGGCGCCGTGGCCGCGCGCATCGACGCGCTCGAGCAAACGCGCCACCAATTCACCGGCATCTGGCGGCGTCTCGTCGGTGTAGGTGATACCCAGTCCGCCGCCGACATCGAGGTGGCCGATGGCGATGCCCTCGGCTTCCAGGGCCTCGATCAGATCGAGCAGGCGATCGAGGGCGTCGAGGTAGGGCCCGATCTCGATGATCTGCGAGCCGATGTGGCAATCGATGCCGACGACCTCCAGGCCCGGCAGCGTCACAGCCAGCCTGTATGCAGCCAGCGCCTGGTCGTGGGCGATGCCGAACTTGTTGCCCTTCAGTCCGGTCGAGATGTAGGGATGGGTCTTCGCGTCGACGTCCGGGTTGATCCGCAGACTCACCGGTGCGCGCCGACCGACCTCCATCGCCACGTCCGACAACACCTGCAGTTCACCCTGGCTCTCGACATTGAAGCACTTCACGCCGACCTCGAGCGCACGACGCATCTCGGTGCGGCGTTTGCCGACACCCGAGAAAACCACCTTGGCCGGGTCGCCGCCGGCGGCCAGCACACGCTCTAGTTCACCCACCGAAACGATGTCGAAACCGCAGCCAGCTTGCGCGAAGGTCTGCAACACGGCCAGCGTCGAATTGGCCTTCATCGCATAACAGATCAGGTGCGCGCGGCGCGCCAGCGCGCGCTGATAAGCGGCCAGCGCGGCGAGCATGGCCGCGCGCGAGTAGACGTACAACGGCGTGCCGAGCTCGCTCGCGAGAGCGTCCAAGTCCACGCCTTCGACGCACAGGCGGCCAGCGCGCCGGGCGACATGCGGCGCGCCTGGCAGTGCGGTCATTTGCTCGCGGCCGGGGCCGAGGCGGCCCCGGTGGCGTTCGGCAGTGTCAACGGTCCCTTCTGACCGCAGCCCAGCAGCAGCATCGACAAGGCTAGGATGGCAACGCGGCGCGGGCCCTTTTTGGAAGAGGGCGATAGGGGCCCCGCTACACTGGGGCGGCACATGAAGACTTTCATGGCGAAGATTCTATGCACGCCGAGCCGATCACCGATATCGAGTACCACCGCCTGAGTGCCGAGGTGCTCGCGCGCATCGAGGCCACCATCGACCGCTGGCTGCAGGATGACGTGATCGACATCGACGGTCAGAGAACCGGCGGCCTGCTCGAATTGACTGTGCCCGACGGCAGCAAGATCGTCATCAACACCCAGCCGCCGCTGCAGGAACTGTGGCTGGCCGCGCGCGGCGGTGGCTACCACTTTCGTCTTGTCGATGGCCGGTGGCGTGACACGCGCGACGGGGCAGAGTTCTTCGCCCGCCTGTCCGAGGCGGCCAGCGTTCAGGCAGGCAAGCCTCTGAGCTTCTGAGTCGGGTTCGGCGGGTCAGTTGCGGAACAGGTCAAGGATGCCCTTGCGCTCTTCTTCGGTGGGCGGGGCCGGCGGCGGCACGGCCTCCAAGCCCAGGCTGCCGACGCCGGCGCCATGCGCATATTCCTCATAGATCCAGTTGGTGCCGACTTGGAGCACGCCTTCGGGCGCGCTGGGTTCCTGAACCGGCACGCCTTTCAGCGCCTGCGTCATGTACTCGATCCACACCGGCAGCGCCAGTCCGCCGCCGGTCTCGCGGTCACCGAGCTTCTTCGGGTTGTCGTAGCCGATCCACACCACGGCCACGACCTTGGCTTGCCAGCCTGCGAACCAGGCGTCCATGGAGTCGTTGGTCGTCCCTGTCTTGCCGTAGATGTCTTGGCGCTTCAGGCTGCCTTGTGCACGGGCGGCCGTGCCCGAACGCGTCACTTCCTGAAGCAGGCTGGTCATCACGAAGGCATTGCGGGCGTCGAGCGTGCGCAACGATTCATCGACAACCGGCCCATCGCTTTGCTGGAGCACACGGCCCTTGCTGTCGGTCAGGCGCGCGATCAGGCGCGGCGGGAGCAGGTAGCCGCCGTTGGCGAAAACGGCGTAGGCGCTGGCCATCTGCAGCGGCGTGACCGAGCCGGCCCCCAGTGCCATCGTGAGGTAGGCGGGGTGCTTGTCGGCCTCGAAGCCGAAACGGGTGATCCAGTCCTGCGCGAATGGCGGCCCGATGGCCTGCAGGACGCGGATCGAGACCATGTTCTTCGACTTGGCCAGGCCGCGCGTCAGTGGCATCGGGCCATCGAAGGTGCCGTCGTAGTTCTTCGGTTCCCAGGGCTGGCTGCCGGTGGTGCCGGCGTCGAAGAAGAGCGGCGCGTCGTTGACGATCGTCGCGGGCGTAAAGCCTTTTTCCAATGCCGCCGAATAGATGAAGGGTTTGAAGCTCGAGCCCGGCTGGCGCCAGGCCTGCGTGACATGGTTGAACTTGCTCTTGCGGAAGTCGAATCCACCGACCAGCGCGCGAATCGCGCCGGTCGTGGGGTCCAGAGCGACGAACGCTCCTTCGACCTCAGGCACCTGGGTCAGTGACCATTGGCCCTTGGCATTCTTCAGCGCGCGCACGATGGCGCCGCGGCGGATCTGCCTCTGCGCTGCAGCCTTCTCGCCCAGGCCCGATGCCACGGGGCGAAGGCCATCGCCGGTGACCGTGATTTCGTCGCCGTCCTGCAGTACTGCGACCACCTTGCGCGGCGAGGCCTCGAGGACCACGGCTGCGCGCAGGTCATCGTTGTCGGGGTGGTCCGCCAGGGCCTCGGCCACGCGGGTGTCGAGCGCCGCCGGATCGGCGGGCAGGTCGACATAGGCTTCGGGGCCGCGATAGACCTGGCGCAACTCGAAGTCCACCAGGCCCCGGCGCAGTGCCCGGTACGCCACCATCTGCTCGGCGGCGTTGACGGTCAGGGTGGCGTTCAGGCCGCGGCTGTAGGCTTCTTCGCCATACTGAGCGAAGACGAGCTGGCGGGCAGTCTCGGCCACGAACTCGGCGTGCACGGCCACTTCCGACTGGGTGCGGTACTGCAGCTTTTCCGCGCGGGCCGCTGCCACCTGATCCGCGTTGATGAAGCCATTGGCCTCCATCCGCTCGAGGATGTGGCGCTGGCGGACTGTCGCCCGCTTCGGATTGACGATCGGGTTGTAGGCCGACGGCGCTTTGGGCAGGCCCGCAAGCATCGCGGCCTCGGCGACCGTCACATCCTTCATCTGCTTGCCGAAATAGATCTCCGCGGCTGCGGCGAAGCCATGCGCGCGCTGACCCAGGTAGATCTGGTTCATGTACGCCTCCAGGATCTGATCCTTGCTTAGCTGACTCTCGATCTTCCAGGTCAGCAAGACCTCGTAGATCTTGCGCGTGAAGGTCTTTTCGCTGGAGAGGTAGAAATTGCGCGCGACCTGCATCGTGATCGTCGACGCGCCCTGGCTGCGTGCGTCGTTGAATTGCGCCAGGGCAGCGCGCAGCATGCCGATGTAGTCCACGCCGCTGTGGTCATAGAAGCGTGCGTCCTCGATTGCCAGCACGGCATCCTTCATCACCTTGGGAATCTGGGCGATCGGCACGAAGTTTCGCCGCTCGTCGCCGAACTCGCCGATCAGCACACCGTCGGCAGAGAAGACCTTCAGCGGCAGCTTGGGCCGGTAGTCGGTCAGGCTGGTGATCGACGGTAGGTTGGGGTAAGCCACGGCCAGGGCAATTGCCACCAAGACCGCGAGCGCCACAACCAACGTGGCGGCCAGCGCCAGCGCCCAGCCCAGGGGACGCACGATCCACAAGGCCCAGGCAGGAAGGCGAATATTGAGGCTCACAAGGATCGGGCAGCGGTGCCGCCGGGGTGGCGCGCCAGCGATGGCGGGATCGATTATAGGAAGCGGGGTCCTCGACCCTGCAGCGATCTGTGAACTGCTGCTCGACTCTGCCGACATGCCGCGATGCCCACCCTTGCGGCGCCCCTGCAGGTCGTGTCAAGGTCGGTCTCTGGCGACGTTGATCACGTCGGGGATTCGCAACGACGCCGGCCTGAAAAGCGTTCCTTTTTCGTGTGCGCACAAGGGCTTTGCTGCTAGCATTCAAGTAACTTCTTAACATTCCAAGGTGCGGATTGACCATGCTCAGTAGCGCACTTGGGGGGATACCTCGTGAGCCTTGTTGACTCGCTGCTGGGCCGTACGCACCCATCGATGATTGGGCTGGATATCAGCGCATCGAGCGTGAAACTGGTCGAACTGGGCCAGAGTGCTGCTGGCGAATTCATCGTCGAGCGTTTCGCTTCGGAACCTTTCGAGAAGGGCTGGATCACCGACGGCCAAATCGAGAAGTTCGACGAGGTCGCCGACGCCGTGCGCCGCGTGGTCAGCAAGAGTGGCACGCGCACCAAGAATGTGGTCATGGCGATGCCGCAGTCGGCCGTGATCACCAAGAAGATCATGTTGCCCGCCGGTCTTCGCGAGGAAGAACTCGAACTGCAGGTCGAGAGCGAAGCAAACCAATACATCCCGTTCTCGCTCGATGAAGTGAGCCTGGATTTCTGCGTTGTCGGCCCGAGCCCGACCTCGGTGGGTGACGTCGAGGTCCTGATCGCCGCCTCGCGCAAGGACCGTGTCCAGGATCGCCAGGGCTTGGCCGAAGCGGCAGGCCTGAAACCAGTGGTGCTCGACATCGAAAGCCATGCGTCTCGCCTGGCGATGAGCCGGATCATCAAGGCCCTGCCCAACGAGGGGAAGGACGCGCTGGTGGCGCTGTTCGAGATTGGCGCCGACACGACCAGCCTGAAAGTGCTGCGTGACGACGAGATGCTGTACGACCGGGACCAGGCGTTCGGCGGATCGCAGCTCTCGCAACTGATCTCGCGTCAGTACGGCTTCTCCTTCGAGGAGGCCGAACAGAAGAAGCTCGGCGGTGACCTGCCGGAAGACTATGAATCCGCGATCCTTGGCCCCTTCGTCGACAGCCTGTCGCAGGAGATCGGCAGAGCGCTGCAGTACTTCTTTACCAGCACGCCGCATCACAAGGTGCATTACGTGATGCTGGCCGGCGGCACCGCGACGCTTCCGGGCCTGAAGGAGCGTGTCACCGACTTGACCGGCTTTGCTTCGATGGTCGTGAACCCCTTCGAACACATGAAGCTCGGCGGCGCGGTGCGCGAGAACAAGGTGCGCCGCGAGGCGCCGTCGTACCTGACTGCCTGCGGGCTGGCGATGCGGAGGTTCATGCAGTGATCCTCATCAACCTGCTTCCCCACCGGGAAGAAAAGCGCAAGCGGCGCAAGGCTGCGTACTTTACCGGCTTGGCTCTCGGTGCCGTGGCCGGCGTATTGGCGGTAGGCCTGTGGTATGCCGTGCTCGAGCAGATGAAGTCGGCGCAGATGGAGCGCAATGCCTTCCTCGGGGCCGAGATCAAGAAGCTCGAGGCGCAGATCAAGGACATTGCCAACTTGCGCGCGGAGATCGATGCACTGAAGGCGCGCCAAAAGGCGGTCGAGGACCTGCAGACCAACCGCAACATCCCGGTCCACCTGCTCAATGAGCTGGTGAAGCAGACGCCCGAGGGTGTC
>DATDES010000177.1:0-5746 GCA_036522975.1 Burkholderiaceae bacterium
CGCAGGAAAGCTGCAGAATATGGACTAAGAACACTTCCATCCCGCTCCGTCCTGGCGCAGGATGTTGGCTTGTCATCGTCGGCCGCGTTGCGGTGAGTGAAGTGACTCGAAGAGGCGGGTGCGAGCTCCGCCTACGTTGCCCTCTTGTCGCCCGGACGTGTGGGCCTGCCGCTCACGGCCTACCTGAACGTCCGCGTTGAGAAGCACACCGAGTGTCACAAGCGCAATCCGATGGATCTGTTCAGGGCTGCGGTTCAGGCATGGCCCGAAGTCGTGGAATGCGCTTCCCTCACCGGCGAGATGGACTACCTGTTGCGCGTGGTTGTCGAGGACATGGCGCACTACTCGCGCTTCATCATGGACACCCTGCTCAAGCACCCGAGCGTTCAGGACTGCAAGACCAGCTTTGTCCTCGACCGGGTGAAGAACACGACCGCATTGCCGGTCTGAGCCGAAGGCGCCCTGCCAGGACTGGCGCGCGAGCGGGCCGTCGGTCAAGCGTCGATCTGGTGCAGCAGCTTCCGCGTCGGCGCTGAACTCAATTGCAGCAGCTCCGCGATGTCGGGCACGTCGTCGGGCAATGCCAGATCACGCAAGGGGCGATCGATGCGGGTTGGCGGAGTGGCTTCGAGGCTCATGGGCGGCGGGCGAGTCGTCCCTTAGCACTATCGCCGCGCAGCGCCGGGGTACTCCCTGGGCCGTCGAGGGATGCCCGCGACGCTGCGTACTGCGCCGCGGGCCGGCCCTTAGCGGTCAAAGTCGGCTGACGCCCGTCAGGTGCCCGACCAACTGGCCGTCAACGTACAACGCACCTTCCGGCGCACCGGCGTCGGCGTGGTACTCGAGCATTGGCGCCTGGGCGTCCGACCCGGGGCTCGCGGCCGGCGCATGGGCCAAACGTTGCGCCATGGCCTGCAACACCTGGCCGACTGCGCGCAGCGCGGCCGCCGCACCGTAGCGCAGAACGGGTCTGGCGGGCAAGAGGGCCGGATGCGCGGCACTCAGTGACATCGGCTTCATCATCATGTTGCTCTCCTTGGGCGCGTCGACGGCGCCGCTGGGGTGGATCAGGGGCTCGGTGGCCGTTCTTTCTGGCTCATGCGTTGCAGTTCGCGGCGCAGTTCGCGCGCATTGCGCTGACGCATGGCGCCTCCTGCCGCGCCGTGGGCACCGGCGCGGCGCTGGCGGCTCGGGCGAACGAGCGGGTTGCGGGTCGGCACTCGGGGCAGGGTGATCTTCATGGCAGTTCTCCAGTTCGTGGGCGTTCCGCGCAGGGCGGGGCTGAAATGCAAAAGGCCCGGGGCATTGCTGCGCCCGGGCCCGGTTGGGGTGGGTCGAACTCAGGAGTCGACGGGCACCTGTTTCCAAGCCGGGGCAAGGGCCTGATTGATCGCAAAGGGATGCATGCCGCAGCGGCGGCCGGCGCGGATCGGGGCGAGTGGGGTCATGCGGCTCCTCGGATTGGATTGAAGGGCGGGGCGTCGCTGCAGAAGCATTGGGGGCGCTCCAGGACAACTTGCGCAGATGATAAACGAGTGATTATCTTGCGCAAGTAAGGTTGATCCCTAAGACAAGGGATCGAGGGGTTCAACGCTTCTTCCGTTTGAGCGGCGCAACACCGGTTTGGATCCGACGCCACAGGTCCTGCGGGTCTTCTCGCGTTGGCGTTACCTTGGGCGGCGGCTGGTTAGCTGGCGGCATCAGGACCTCGCCGAGCAGGTCGAGCAGGCGGGTGCGGGCGCGCTGCGGGTGGCGTCGGTAGTAGGTGAGCACGAGGCCCACGATGAATCGCTCATCGTCGTCCTGCGGCAGCGGGCTGTCGGGGGACGCCGGCGCTGTGGCCGATCCACCGTCCTGGCGCGCCGGCGTGGACGCTGCCGCGCCGCTGTCGTGGCGCTGGTCCATCCAACCAGCCGGCTTCTGGCACAGCGGTTCGAACTGGCGTGCCAGACGCTCGCCAATCTGGCGCGAGCGGCTCTTGATCTGGCTCCAGTAGCTGGGCTGGATCTGCAGACGCTCGGCGAAGCGGCGCTCCAGGCCGCGCAATGTGGCCGCGTCAGGGTGCTTGACAGTCGCGTGGACGAACTCGTCGAACAGGCGCAGCGCGTTGTCGAGCCGGATTTGCGCGACATCGTGCACGGGAACGGTCATACGCCGATGATAAAGGCGCCTTGCCCCGCCTTGCCCTGGGGCTCTGCTTCTGCACCGGGTCGGTAGCGAACGAATCAGTCTTCGTCGCGCACCTGATGCTGTGACACGAGTTGCTGCTGTACGGTCGGCGGTACCGCTTCATAGTGCGCCAACTCCAGCTTGTAGTGGCCCTGGCCGGCCGTCATGGCGTTCAGGCGCGACTGGTAGCCCGCCAGTTCGGCCAGCGGCGCCTGGCCGCGAATCACCATCGTGCCGACACTGCCGTTGTGGGTGCCGTTGACTTGCCCTCGGCGCGAGGACAGGTCGCCGGTGATGTCGCCCATCGCCGCATCGGGGGCGCTGATCTCGACGTCGACGATCGGCTCGATGACGATCGGACGGGCCGCCCGCACCGCGGCCATGAAGGCCTTGCGACCGGCGGTGATGAAGGCGATTTCCTTGCTGTCGACCGTGTGGTGCTTGCCGTCATAGACGATGACCTTGACGTCGACCAACGGGTAGCCGGCGATCACGCCCATCGCGAGCGCCTCGCGAACCCCCTTTTCGACCGCCGGGATGAACTGGCCGGGAATCGTGCCGCCTTTGACCTGGTCCACGAATTCGAAGCCGCCACCGCGCGGCAGCGGTTCGATCTTCAGGAAGACCTCGCCGAACTGTCCGGCGCCGCCGGTCTGCTTCTTGTGCCGGTGGTGTCCCTCGGCCGGGGCCGTGACGGTCTCGCGGTAGGCGATCCGTGGCGGCCGCGTGTTGACCTCGAACTTGTAGACGTCGCGCAGGCGTTCCAGCAGCACGCGCAGGTGCAACTCGCCCAGGCCGTAGACGATGGTCTCGTTGGTCGTTGCCACATGCTCGACCTTCAGGCAGGGGTCCTCGTCGACCAGCTTGGTCAGGATCTCCCACATGCGTTGCTCGTCGCCGCGGCGCTTCGGCTCGATCGCCAGGCCGTGCACGGGGATCGGGAAGGGCAGCGGCTTCAGGTGGATGTGATCGTCCTCCGCCGCGTCGTGCAGCACCGCGTCGAAGTGGATGTCGTCGACCTTGGCCACTGCGACGATGTCGCCCGGCAGCGCGCGCGCGACCTCGACGTGGTCCTTGCCCTGCAGCATGAACAGGTGGCCGACCTTGAAGGGCTTTCGGCCATCCCCGATGTAGAGCACGCTGTCTCGGGTCACCGTGCCCTGGTGAATGCGGAAAAGGCCCATGCGGCCGACGAATGGGTCGACGGTGACCTTGAAGACATGTGCGAGTACGTGCGCGGCTGGGTCAGGCGCCGAGGCCTTGGGTTTGGCGGCGGCGCCTTCGCCTTCGAGGAACTCAGGCGAATTGCCCTCGCTCGGATTGGGCAGCAGCTTGACGATCACGTCGAGCAGTTCGGCCACGCCGGCACCGCTGCGCGCCGAGGCGAAGCACACCGGCATCAGGTGCCCTTCCCGCAGCGCCTGCTCGAGCGGCGAGTGCAACTCGCTCGGATCGACGTCGCCGTCGTTCAGGTAGCGGTCGACAAAGCCGGCGTCCACCTCCACGACCTGCTCGACCAGGGCGCGGTGAGCCGTGTCGACGCTGCCGAAGTCGCTGTGGCCTTCGCGGTTGTAGAAACAATCGACAACCCTCGTACCGCCTGCATCGGGCAGGTTGAGCGGCAGGCATTCACGACCGAATGTGGCCTGGATGTCGGCCAGCAGGGCCGGCAACTCGGCCGCCGCCGCGTCAATTTTGTTGACCACCAACAGGCGGTCGAGGTGGCGCTCGGCGGCGTAATCCATCATCCGCACGGCCATTGCGTCGATGCCGCCGACCTTCCAACTCGCAGCATTGATGACCACGACCGCAGTCTCCACCGCTTCGAGGGCTGGCAGCGCCTGGCCGATGAAGTCGCTTGCCCCGGGCGTGTCGATCAGGTGGATGCGCGTGCCGGCGTGATCCAGGTGCATCAGGGCCGCGTTGAGCGAGTGCTGCATCTTGCGTTCGAGCGGGTCGAAATCGCTCACGGTGCTGCCGCGCTCCAGGCTGCCGGAAGCGCCGATCGCGCCCGCGCGCACAAGCAGGGCTTCGGCCAGGCTGGTCTTTCCCGCACCCTGCGGCCCGACCAACGCAAGGGTGCGGATGTTGGCGGTGGCGGTCGAAGGGCTCGGCATCGGCGGTCTCCTTGCGGCAGGGCCGAGCCAGCGTAAGGGATCGACGGGCGCGGCACAAGGCCTGGAAACGCCGGGGACTGCCGCCAAGGGCTCGGCTACTGAAATGCCACCTCGGCAAAGCTGCGCAACTTGCGGCTGTGCAACTGCTCGACCCCGGCCGCGCGCAGCAGTTCGACGGCCCGCATGCCGATGCGCAGATGTTGGTCGACCCGCTCGCGATAGAACTGGTTGGCCATGCCGGGCAGCTTGATCTCGCCATGCAGTGGCTTGTCGCTGACGCACAGCAGAGTCCCGTACGGCACTCTGAAGCGGAAGCCGTTGGCGGCTATGGTCGCGCTCTCCATGTCCAGCGCGACCGCGCGGCTCTGGCTGAAGCGGCGCTCGGGTCCCGGGTGCGGCAGCAGTTCCCAATTCCGGTTGTCGGTCGAGGCGACCGTGCCGGTGCGCAGAAGGCGCTTCAATTCGTATCCGTCGAGCTGGGTCACGTCGGCAACCGCGCGTTCGAGGGCGACCTGCACTTCGGCCAGTGCCGGAATCGGCACCCACAGCGGGAGTTCCTCGTCGAGCACATGGTCTTCGCGTACGTAGCCATGGGCCAGCACGTAGTCCCCGAGCTGCTGGGTGTTGCGCAGGCCGGCGCAGTGGCCGAGCATGATCCAGACATGCGGGCGCAGAACGGCGACGTGATCGGTGATCGTCTTGGCGTTCGCTGGGCCGACCCCGATGTTGACCATCGTGATACCGCTGCCGCCCGGGCGCACCAGGTGGTAGGCCGGCATCTGGGGCAGGCGCGGCGGCGCGGTGCCGGTCGCCGCGCGCGCATCGGCCGACGAGCCGGCGCGGCGTGTCACGACGTTGCCGGGCTCGACGAAGGCCGCGTAGTCAGCGGCCGCGTCGGCCATCAACTCATGGCCGAGCCTGATGAACTCGTCGATGTAAAACTGGTAGTTCGTGAACAGCACGAAGTTCTGGAAATGCTCGGGTGCGGTTCCGCTGTAGTGGCGCAGGCGGTGCAGCGAGTAATCGACGCGGGCAGCGGTGAAGAGCGCCAGGGGCTGGGCCTCTCCCGGGCCGGGCTCGTGGGTGCCGTTGGCGATCCCGTCGTCCATCGCGGCCAGGTCGGGCAGGTCGAACAGATCGCGCATCAAGAGCCGCCGCTGCGGCGTGAGTGTGCCTTCGAGGTGGTCGTCCTCGGCCAGCGAGAAGTGCACGGGAATCGGGTGTTCGCTGGCACCGATCTCGAGGGCCACCGCGTGGTTGCGCAACAGCAGGCGGAATTGCTCTCGGTAGTAGTCGGCGAACAGGTCGGGCCGTGTCAAGGTCGTTTCAAAACGGCCCGGGCCCGCGGCAAAGCCATAGCTCAGACGCGAATCGGCGCGGGCGACCGTGTCGATCCGCACGCGCACGAAGGGATAGGTGGCGCGCACGCGTTCGCCTGGATTGCCGCCGTCGAGGAAGGC
>DATDES010000178.1:0-7289 GCA_036522975.1 Burkholderiaceae bacterium
ACGTGGCTTTGAGGTCGGCCATGGTGCGCACCTTTCGGGTTAGATTCGATGGACGAGGTGCATCTTAGCGAGCACCGTCGGCCACCCGCTGCACCATCATGCCGAGGAAAGCCCGATGACCGATGCCGCCACGACCGAACGCATGTCGCGTGTCGACACGGCGTGGCTGCGCATGGACAGCGAGGCCAACCTGATGATGATCGTCGGCGTCTGGCTGCTCGCGCCACGGCTGACGCTGACCGAGCTGCAGCAGCGCATTGGCGAGGGCTTGCTGGCCTATCCGCGCTTTCGGCAGAAGGTGGTCGAGGACGCGGCTGGTGCGAGCTGGGTCACCGACGTGGATTTCGACATCGGCCACCACGTGCAGCGCGAAGCCCTGCACCGGCACCCCGGCGAGGCGCCGCTCGACGCGCTGAAGCGGCGCGTCGCCGAACTGGCCGCGAGCCCGCTCGACCCGTCGCGACCGCTCTGGCAGTTCGCCCTGATCGAAGCGCTGGACGGCGAGCACAGTGCGCTGGTCTCGCGCATCCACCACTGCATCGGCGACGGCATCGCGCTGATCTCGGTGATGCTGTCGATCGCCGACGGCGGGAAAGCGCCGCCGCCGCGCAAGGCGCGCGCGCATCCGGATGAGGACAGCAGCGACTGGCTCGCCGATTCGGTCATCAAGCCCATTGCCGACCTGGCCGTGAAGGCCATCGCGATGACCGGCCAGGGTGTCGGCAAGGGCCTCGAGATGTTCTCCCAGCCTGGCGCCCCGATGGCCAGCTCACTCGAGGCCGCGCGCATCGGCCTACAACTCGTCAGCGATGTCTCGGCCCTGGCCCTGATGCCCGACGATTCGCCGACCCGCTTGAAGGGCAAGGCCACGCCCGGCAAGCGCGTGGCCTGGGGCGAGCCGCTGCCACTGGATCGCGTCAAGGCGGTCGGCAAGGTCTTTCATGCTTCGATCAACGACGTGCTGCTGTCCTGTGTGGCTGGGGCCATCGGCGACTACCTGCGCAGCAAGGGCGATGACCCGAGCGGCCAGCACATCCGTGCGATGGTGCCGGTGAACCTGCGTCCGCTGAGCGAGGCGCACCAGCTCGGCAACCGCTTCGGCCTGGTGCCTTTGGTGCTGCCGATCGGCATCGCCAATCCGATCGAGCGCCTCATCGCTGTGCGCGTGCGCATGGCCGACCTGAAGGGCAGCTACCAACCGTTGCTGACGATGGGCGTGCTGGCGCTGTCGGGACTGGTGGTGAGGCCACTGCAGTCGGCGATCACCGGCCTGTTCGCGAAGAAGGCGACCGCGGTGATGACCAACGTGCCGGGTCCGAAAGACCCGATCCGGTTTTGCGGGCGCACCGTCGAGCAGGTGATGTTCTGGGTCCCGCAGTCGGGCGACATCGGGATGGGCGTGTCGATCCTGTCGTACGCCGGCGGGGTCCAGTTCGGCCTGATCACCGACGCGAAGATGTGCCCCGACCCGGAGGCGATCATCGCTTCTTTCGCGCCCGAGTTCGAGAAGCTGCTCTGGCTAGCGCTGATGTCGCCCTGGCCGGGCGAGGCACACCGAGCCTGAAGTCCGCGCCGAGCACCCCGGTTGGCGATTCGTTCATCTGCGCGGCCGCGGTGGAAAGCACCACCAGCTTGCCACCACGGCCAGGGCGAACAGGGTGTAGCCGAGCGTGAAGACCCAAGAGGGCGCGTCGTAGAAAAGCAGGCGCTGGAACCAGTGCTCGACAAAGCCGCCCTCGTAGCTCGACGTGCGGGCCTGCTTGCGCAGCCAGGCCTCGAGCGAGGTCAGCGGGCAGACGATGCCGAGCCAGGACTCGGCGACGACGATGCCGATGGCCAGCAGGTGCGCCAGCCGGAACCACAGCGCATTCACCCAGTGCCATCCGAGCAGGTTGCCGGCCAGCACGAGGACCAGGCCGACGACGACGAACACGACGACCAGCAGGTGCAACGCCAGCACCAAATCGGCCAGAAGCTGGTAAGGCGTCGCTTCGCCCACGAGCCACGCCTCAGGGGTCCGTGGAGCCGACCGACCTGCCCGGGTCAGTGCTTTCGTCCAGGCGCAGTTCGAGCACGAGTTCCCGACCGTCGACGCGGCCGGTGTGACGGAAGCCCAGACCTAGGTAGAACGCTTCGGGGCAGCCGGGGCCGGGCACGTAGGACAGCTCCATCGCCAGGAACAGGCCCTTGCGGCGCACATGCTCGATGACCTGTGCCAGCGCCGCGCGCCCGATGCCCCGGCGCTGGAAGCGGGCGTCGATCATCAAACGCCACACGCCCACCTTCGGTTGCAGCGGGGGCGGCGAGCGCAACGATTCGTCCTCCAGCATGACGAAGCCGGCCAGCTCGTCGGCGATGTAGATCGCGCGGTACCAGGCCTCGGGCGCGAACAAGGCCTGCGCCAGCGAGACCGCGTTCGTGGCGACGAAGCCCTGCTGGCCTTCCGCCACCGTGAGCCGCGTGACCGCGACCACCGTCTCCGCGCTGATCTCGCGCAGCGAAACCTCCAACTCGCGACGGCGGATCGTCATGGCGACTCGGTGCCTTGCAGTTGCTTGACCAGCAGTAGACACGGATTCTGCGGCGCCCAGAGGAGCGGAAACACCTCCAGCGCCTGAAATCCGAGGCGGTCGTAAAACCCGCGGGTTTCGGCGTAGGCCTTGCTGGTCGAGGTGGCGGCGACGGTCTTGACCTGGAGCAGCGACACCTTTCGGGCAACCAGCCAGTGCTCGACGTGGGCGACCAGGGCTCGACCGATGCCGGCGTTGCGCGATGCGGCATGCACGGCGATGCAGTGGATTTCCCAGGCCTGCGGAAAGTGCTCCTTGAGCGACACGAAGCCGAGGATCCGTTCACCTTCGACCGCGGCGAAGCTGGCAGGCGCAGGGTGTCGTCGGCGTACATCAGCAGGGCTTCCTCGATGCCGAACCACATCGGCAGCGACCGCAGCACCTGCTCGCACTGTGCGTGGGCATTCAGCGCCGGGCCGATGATCTGCATGGGGGCGAGGCTTACCGATCGGCCAAGTTCACATGGCGTCTATGCGGCGCGAGTCGTAGGACTGGTCTTAGCACACCAGAGCGCATCGTCCGATCGTGCCGCGCCCTGCATTGGGCAAGATGGTGGCCCTCTTGAAAGAAAGGAGCCCGCGATGTCGACGCCGAGCAAGACACTGATTGACCTGGAGAAGAAGTTCTGGCAATCCATGATCAGCCAGGACACGAATACCGCCACGGAGATGTTGAGCGAGCCTGCACTCATGGTGAGCGGCCACGGGGCAATGAAGTTCGACCACGCGGGATACCGCAAGATGGCCGAACAAGGTTCCATGACCTTGACTTCGTTTGAACTGAGCGACGTGGACGTCATGTTCCCGAGCGATACGACCGCCATCGTGACATACCGCGTGAAACAAGGGGTCGCCCCGCGAGGAAGAAGCGATAGCGCAATGCAAGAGATGAATGACACTTCCACGTGGGTCCGGAAGGGTGCCCGCTGGCAGTGCGTGATGCATACGGAAACACCCGTCGAAACGAAGCAAGCGTCCCACTAGAAAAACTGCGGTTGGACGAAGGGCTGCCTGGCAGCGGGTTTCTCACTATTCAACTGCCGTTCAGCGGCTGCGCGACGCCGTCAGCGTGTACAGCGCGAGACCGGCGAAGGTGGCCGCGGTGGCGTAGCGCCCGGCCGTCGCGACGCGAGCGCGGGTGCGGGTGGCGGCGCCGCCGGTGCCGAAGGCGCGCCCCAACACGCTGGCCAGCAGCACGTAGGCGCTGTCGCTAAATGCCGCCACCGTGACAAACACCAGGCCCAGCAGCGCCGTCTGCGCGATCCCGGCGCCCGCGGGGTCGGCGATGAACTGAGGCAGGAAGGCGGCGAAAAAGAGGGCTGTCTTCGGATTGAGCAGTGCGACGACGAAGCCGTCGCGGAAGACGTCCGCCAGCGGCGCCGCCGCTGGCGCGACGCCAGCGGGCGGCGATGACGCCGCATGGCCCGGCGCCACGGGCCAACGCAGCGCCTGGAACGCCAACCACAGCAGGTAGGCCGCGCCGGCCCATTTGACGATCTCGAAGGCCGCAACCGACAGCGCGAACAGCGCGGCCAGGCCGAGCGAGGCGCTGAGCGCATTGCCCAGGTTGCCCAACGCAACACCCGCTACCGATGCGAGCCCGGCGCCCCGGCCCTGGGCCAGGGTGCGCGCGACGATGTAGACCACGCCGGGCCCCGGCGTCACAGCCAGCACAACGCTGGCGATCAGAAACGCGGCAAACATGGCCTCAGGCCGCGTCCGAGGGGCGCGCGAGCAGCGAGCGAAGGGCTCAGCACGTCAGTCCTCCAACTCGGCCTTCGCCATCTCGACGTCGAGCCGCTCCATCGCGTCCGCGGGCGTGCAGGCGGCGGCGTCGGCATAGAGCTTCTCGGCGTCCTTCATCCGCTTGTCGCCTTCGAGCATCACCAGGCCGTTGGCATACTCAACCATCGCGATCGCGCTGGCGGGCGTGAGCTTGAGCGCCTGCTGGAACATCGCCAGGCCGGTGGCCTTGTTCGCGCCCTGGGTCTTGCCCAGCAGCGAGCCGACCTTGTCGATCACCTCGGCGTGGAAAGCGCCGAGGGCGATGTGCGCGTCGGCGTGTTTCGGCGCGAGCTCGATGGTGGTTTCGAGCGCCGTCTTCAACTTGGTCCCGAGGCCCTGCGCGAGGGCCTTGGCCACGCTGATGCTCTGGCCGTAGCGGCCGATGGCGTAGGCCATCCAGTAGTGTGCGTTCGGGTTCTTCGGCTCGGCGGCGGCCTGCGCCTCGGCGCGCGCCATCACCTCCTGGAACATCCCGAGCTTGGTCTTTTCGCTCTTCTCCAGGTAGTTGGCGTAGATAGATTGCGCCTTGTTGGCCAGCGTGATGCCATCGCCACCCAGCTTGAGCCCCGCAGCGAAGGCCTTCTGGAACTCGCCGGCGTGGAACACGGCCCAGGCCTCGAGCAGCCTGGCATCCTTGGGGGCCGGTTCGACATCGCCGGCGTGCAGGCGGGTCCAGTGCTTCTTCAGCCGCGCGGCATCGAAGTCGTACAACTCGTACGGAAAGGCAGTCCACTTGGCCATGGGTCTTGTCTCCTCGTTGGAATGGTGCTTCAGCGCTGGCGGTAGGGGGCGACGAGTGAATGCAGGTGATCGCGCTCAGCGGCCTGCAGGTAGGGCATCAGCAGGCTCAGCACATGGTAGGCGCCGCGCGCCAGCGCCGCGCCGGCGCTCTCGGGCTCGAGCGCCTTGCGCGGGTCGCGCACGTACTCGTAGCTCAGCCAGTAGGTCAGCACGACCACCATCGCGGTGGCGACGGGCTCGGCCTCGCGGGCGTCGATCTTCATGCTGCTGCCGCGGTGCAGGCCGCCGAGCACGGCCTGGACCGCGCGGCCCTTGTTCTTAAGCACGAACTGGAAGTGGGTCTCGAGCTTGCGGTTCTTGGACAGCAGGTCATTCAGGTCGCGGTAGAGGAAACGGTACTGCCAGATCAGCTCGAAGAGCATGTGGAAGAACAGCCAGGCATCCTCGACGTTGCGCACGCCGTCGGCCGCACGCAGCAGGTCGTCGAGGGCCTTTTCATAGCGGGCGAACAGGCTGTTGATCAGTTCGTCCTTGGCCGGGTAGTGGTAGTAGAGGTTGCCCGGGCTGATCTTCAGTTCGGCCGAGATCAGGGTCGTGCTGACATTGGGCTCGCCGAAACGGTTGAACAGGTCGAGCGTGACTTCGAGGATGCGCTCTGCCGTGCGGCGTGGCTTCTTGGGAGGGACGACGGTCATGGTGCGGGCGGGTTGGGCCACGATCTTGCACCATGCGGCCTCGGCGGTCGAGGCAGCCGGCGTGTGAGTTGGCCTCAGGCGGCCGGGCGCGGCCGGGCAGCGAGCGTGCGGCTGAAGAGCACGAGCGCGATGCCGCCGAGGATCGCGGCCGACGCAAGCAGCAGGCGCATCGACACGGCCTCCGACAAGACCAGGGCGCCGGCCACCGCCGCCAGCGGCGGGACCGACAGTTGCACCGTCGCCGCGCGCAGGGCCGAGAGCCCAGGCAGCGCGGCATACCAGACGACGTAGCCGAGGCCCGAGGTCAGCGCACCCGAGGCGATCGCCAGCGCGAGGCCCGACGCGCTGACCTGGAATGCGCTCGCGAACGCGAGGCTGAGCGCCAGCGCGAGCGGTGCGGCCCGCAGAAAGTTGCCGGCCGTTGCTGCCACAGGATCGCCGGCGCCGCGCCCGCGCAGCGAATAGACACCCCAGGCGATGCCAGCCGCGGCCATCAATGCCGCGCCCTGTGGCGCCGGCGCCGCGATGCCGGGCGACAACAGGTAGACCAGGCCGCCCAGGGCCAGCGTCAGGCCGACCCAGGCGGCGGGTGTGAAGCGTTCGCCGGCGTGAAGGCCGACGCCGAACATCGTCAACTGCACGGCGCCGAACAGGATCAAGGCGCCGGTGCCGGCGGCCAGTGTCAGGTAGGCGAACGAAAAGCAAGCAACATAGGTCCACAGCATTGCCGCTGCCAGCCAGTCGGTGCGCGCGACGGCCGGAGGCCCTGAACGCAGCCGCACGATCGCGGCCAGCACCAGCGCGCCCGAGACCAGGCGCACGCTGCCGAAGCTGGCCGGGTCGATGCTGGCATGCTGCAGCGCCAGGCGGCACAGCAGCGAATTGGCGGCGAAGGCCAGCATCGCCACAGTGGTCAGCAGCAGCGTACGCAGTGGCGTCATGTGATCGCGCGCCGGTCCGCCTCAGGCGCAATGGCACGTCCTCGGGAGGCAGCGAATACAGTGTGAGTGGGGGGCCTAAACATGCACGATCGCGAGTCCCGCCGCCCAGCCGAGCAGGGCGACACCGAGCGGCGCGCTGAGCCGGCGTCCCCAGGCGAAGTTCTTCTCGATCGCCATCAGGCCGGCGAGCGCCAGCATCCAGCCCAGGTTGCCGGCGCCGACGACGAACATCAACAGCATCAGCGCCCAGCAGCAGCCGACGCAGTACAGGCCGTGGTGGGCGCCGAGCATGAAGGACTGCAGCGCCTGGCGTCGGCCGCGCCAATGCTCGATGACGAAGCTGAGCGGCGTGCGGCACTTGTCCAGGCAGCGCTGTTTGAGGCGGCTGAACTGGAACGCGCCGGCGCCGGCGATCGTCGCGGCACCGATAAGCCAGGCATGGCCGGCGACGCCGGGCCAGGCGTCGATGCGTGCCAGCAGCAGGCTGTGCAGCACGTGCGCGACAACGCCGAAGGCGCCCCAGGCCGCGACGTAGCCCAGGCCGAGCAGCACCAGCAG
>DATDES010000179.1:0-26649 GCA_036522975.1 Burkholderiaceae bacterium
CCAAGGCGGTTGACCCTACATGCTGCGTGCCCTGGTCGCCGTTCTGCTCGTCGCCAACCTGGCGTTCTGGGCTTGGAGTGCCGGCCTGATGGACAACCTCGGCCTGGGGCCGTCGCGCGAGCGTGACCCGCTGCGGCTGACACAACAGATTCACCCCGAGGCGGTGCGGGTGCTGCCATCCGCGGCAGCGGTGGCAGCCACGCGCAGTGCCGCGCCTGGGGCCAGCGCCGTCGCGGACGGGATGGCGCAGTGCCTGCAGGCGGGCCCGTTCGCAGCCGGCGCGGTCGACGCGGCCGAACGAGCGCTGACCGCGGCCGGACTGCCGGCAGGCAGCTGGGTGCGAACGAGCCAGGTTGTCGCCGCGGTTCACGCCGTGGTGCTGGGCCCATACGGCAGCGACGAGGCGCTGCAGAAGAAGCGCGAAGAACTCAGTCGTTTGCGCTTGACATCCTTCGAGGCGCTCGACCTGCCTGGAGACGGCGCCGGTGCCCCATCACAACCGGGCTTCGCCCTCGGTCGCTTCGATAGTCGTGCCGCCGCCGAGGCCGCCTTGATCGACTTCAGCCAGCGCGGCGTGCGCACGGCCCGGGTGGTGCAGCTGCGGCCGGCCGGCAGCGAAAGCCGCCTGCGGGTCGAGAACGCGACCGCCGCGCAGGTCGAGCAGTTGCGCACCCTCAGCGGCGCGGCGCTGGGCGCCGGCTTCGGGCCGTGTGAGGGCACAGCCCTCGCCGGCCCCCACCCACCCGCCCGCTGAGCGGGTTGGTCAGGGCCAAGCCGGCACCCGCCAAGCCCAGCAGCCAGAGCACACCCATGGCGCCGCCACCCCCGCTATCGGCGCGGCCACCGCCATCGGCGTCGCTCGGGGGCGATTGCGGGGGTCGATCCGGGCCGCTGGCTACCGCGGCGCGCAAATCGGGCGTGTTTAGGGCGACACCTTGCCCAGCGGGCGCGACGTAGGTCGACGGCGACGCGGCATACATCAGCGCCTGGTTCGCATCGAGGATGCCGGCGCCGCAGGTGCTGGTCGTGCACAGACAGCGACCCGGGTTGCTCGGGCCGCACTGGCCGAAGCCGGCGAGTGTGGATGTGACGTGCGGGCGCGCCGATCGGGCCAGGCCCTGCTCGATCTCGGCCACCGTGAGGGCCGGATTGACCGACAGCATCAGGCTCATCGTGCCCGCGACGATCGGCGCCGAGAAGCTGGTGCCGAAATGGTAGTAGTAGCAGTTGGCGCCAGGCTGCGTGCAGTCGGCCGGCACTGTAGGCGCACCGCTGCCGATCGTCAGGATGCCGCTGTCGGCCAACGAATTGCTCCCCAGCGAAGCACCCCAGGCGCCGTCGTTGTCGTCGCCGCCGACGGTGGAGATCGCCAGCGCCGCGCCGTAGTTCGAGTAGTTGCTCTTGAAGCCATCGCGGTTGAGCGCCCCGACACCGATCACGCGCTCGCAGTTGGCCGGTCGTGACGGTGCACCCCACTCGTTGCCCGCTGCGGCGACGACCACCGCACCGCCACCGGGCGCCGCGCGCAACTCGTCGATGGCCTGCTGGTACAGCGCCCCGCAAGCGGCGCTGCCACCGAAGCTGATGTTGACGATGCGCGCCGGATGCGGGTTCGGCCGCGCGAACTCGGCGCAGCCGCCGTTCCCGTCGCTGCGCTTGCAAGCCGGCAGGCCGGCCGCCCAGCGCATGCCTTCGACGATGTCCACCACGTCGGCCCCGCACTTGCCAGCGACGCGCACCGGGAGCACGCGGCCGTTCCAGTTGATCGCCGCCGCACCGAGGCCGTTGTCGGTCTGCGCCGCAACGATGCCGGCGACGACCGTGCCGTGCCAAGTGCTGTCCTCGACGTCACAGCTGGCATAGCGCGCGGGGTCGGCGCTGCGATCGGCCTGGCTGACCCAGTCACCCGGGTCGCGCGGGTCGCTGTCGCGGCCGTCCCCATCGTTGGCATAACCACTGTCTTCGATAAAGTCGTAGCCAGGCAGGATCGCGCCTCCCAGGCAAGCCGGCCCGCTGTTGCCCAACTCAGGGTGGCAGGTGATGCCCGAGTCGAGCACCGCCACCACCGCCGACGCGTTGCCCGTACTGCCGCTCAACCACGCCGGCAGGAAGTCCGGCACGCCGCGTCGCCGACTGGCGATAGCGCTTTCATTGCCGCCCGCTCCGATGGGCTGCAGCCACCACTGACCGTTGGCCCCCGCGAAGTGGGGATCGTTGGGTGCGTTGGCCGCAGTCGCTTGGCGCCGCTCGCGGGTGTTCAGCGCGACCCAAGCGACCTCGGGCCTGGCCGCAAGGCGCGCGGCCACACGTTCAGCCTGTGCGGCCGTCAAGGCCTGGGCAAAGCGCAGCACCTGCGCACTGGCACCGACCGGGTCGCGCCGTGGCGCGGCTTGGGCCCACTGCGGGACCTCGCGCAGCACCGTCCCATCAGTTTGCAGGTCGGCCAGCAGACGTTGCCAGCGTTGGGCTTCATGCGGCGCCGCGGCGGCATGGCGCTCCTGGGCCCGCTCGCGCGCCAAGGTGACGTGGCTCGGTGCATCGCGCAGTTGCACGACGAGCCCGACGACCGCCGCCGGCTGCGCCGCCGCGCCGGCCGCTGCAGAAGCCTGGGTGGGCGTGGTTGCGAGGGCAAGACCCAGCCCCGCATAGACAACAAGGTGGCGCAGGGCCATGAGCAACTCCATGGCCACGGATTATCCTCGGTCGCGTTTCAGGTGCCTTGCGCGGTCCGGCGCCGACGCGACGGTGGGGTCGCGAGACCGCGCACCGCCATCAGCAAGCCCAGCAGCCAGGGCCACGAGAGCGCGCCGCCGCCGGAACCACCTCCCGCGTCCGCGTCCGCGCCCGCGGCAGGAGCCGCGGCCGGCGCGACGGTAACGCTCCGCTGCTCGGCGACGGCCGCACCGCGGTCGTCGGTCAGCGCCAGGCGAACGACAACCGTGCCGGCTGCCGTCGGCGTCAGCGTCGCCGTGGCGCCCTCCGTGCCGCCCTCGAACACGCTGCCAGTGCTGCCGGCATCGACCAGCGACCATTGCCAGGCGGCGATGCTTCGCCCCGGGGCCACGGTCGATGTGCTCCCCGAGAGCATGATTGCCTGGCCGGCGGTCGGTGACGGCGGCGTGACTTCGATCACCACGCGGATCCCGGTGGCAGCGCGCACCGCAGCGCCTGCGTCGAGCATGCCGGCGCCGCAGGTGGTGGGGGTGCAGTAGCACTGCAGTTGCTCGCGGCCGTCGGGCGCATGGCAGGCGACGATCGGGATCGGATCGCCGGCGACTCCACTGCTCGGGAACGGCCGGGCCGTGGCCTGCATCGCCGCGCGCACGCCGGCGGGCGTCAGCGAACCTTGTACCGACAACATCAACGCCGCGGTGGCCGCGACCAGGGGCGAGGAGAAACTGGTGCCGACGCTGGCATCGAAGCTGTCGGTATAGGTCGGCGATGCGGGCGTGGTCACACCGCTGTCGACGGTGGTCAGGACCGGATACAAGCAGGCGCCGCTCGGGTTGACGCAGTTGCCCCCGGGCGCAGCGATCGACAGTTCCGGGCCGACGTCGGAGAACCCGACCTTGGTGCCGACATGGCGCAGCGCAGCGACCCCGATCACCCCCGGGCAATTGGCCGGCGAGTTGGCGGCCAGACCCGCCGTATTGCCCGCGGCGGCCACCACCACAACCCCGGCCGCAGTGGCCTCGGCAATCGCCTCCCGCTCGCTGTTGGTGCAGGCGTCACCACTGCCCAGGCTCAGGTTGATCACGCGCGCCGGGTTGGGGTTCAGCGGCAGGCCGGGCACCGCGAGGCCGGCGGCCCAGCGAATCCCGCTGACGACGTCGGCGGTGTAGCCGAAGCACTTGCCGAGCACGCGCACCGGCAGGACCCGCACGTCCCAGCCGGCGCCGGCCATGCCCACGCCATTGCCGGTCGCCGCACCGATCAGTCCGGCGATCTGTGTGCCGTGCCACGAACTCGACGCAACCTCGCAATCGCTGTACGTCGGCGTGGCGGCCTCGGCACTGGTCACCCAGTCGCCCGGGTCGCTGGCATCACCGTCACGGCCATCACCGTCGTTGGCGATCGCGGCATCGCTGACCAGGTCGTAGCCAGGCAGCAGCTTGGCCGCCAGATCGGGGTGATCGATACGCACGCCGGTATCGAGCACGGCGACCACGACGCTGGCGCTGCCGATCGTCGTGTCCCAGGCCGACACGGCGTCGATCGAAGACAGTACCTCACCCGCCGGCGCCTTCAGGTACCACTGGCCGGCGGCAGGGCCGTTGCCCGAGACGCTGGCAAAGCGCGGATCGTTCGGCACCAGGGCGCGACGCACACGGCGGTCGACCTCGGCGTATTCGACCTCGCCATCGCGCGCCAGCAGCGCCGCCAGGTGTCTGGCCTCGATGCCCTCGCCTTGCACGATCTGCACCCGGTTGGCCAGCGCCGCACCGGCCTGCAACCGCACACCATGGCGCGCGCCGAGCGCCGTGGCGCGTCGATCAAGGGCCGTCGCCACAGCCTGGCGCGTACTGCCCGCCGCCAGGGCATGGGCACGCATCAGCGAAGACCCGTCCTTGAGCTTGACGATCACCCGGGTAGCCCCGGCGTCGGTCGGCACCGGCGCCCGCAGCGGCGTGCGTTCGGCGCCCGCGCCATCGACAACCAGGGCCAGCAACAAGGCGCCCAGTCGCCAGGGCAGGGTCTTCATCGGCGCGGACCGATCCCGTCACGCCCGCGACTGGCGCGCGATCACCCGCACCATCTCGAGCACTTTGTTCGAGTAGCCCCATTCGTTGTCGTACCAGGCCACGACCTTGACGAAGGTCTTGTCCAGTGCGATGCCGGCCTCGGCGTCGAAGACGCTGGTCATCGACTCGCCACGGAAGTCGGTGGAGACGACCTTGTCTTCGGTGTAGCCCAGCACGCCCTTCATCGGCCCTGCGGCTGCGGCCTTCATCGCGTTGCAGATGTCTTCGTAGCTGGCTTCCTTGAGCAGCTCGACGGTCAGGTCGATCACCGACACATCGGAGGTCGGCACGCGGAAGGACATGCCGGTGAGCTTCTTGTTCAGCTCGGGAATCACCACGCCGACGGCTTTGGCCGCGCCGGTGCTGCTGGGGATGATGTTCTCCAGGATGCCGCGCCCGCCGCGCCAGTCCTTGTTGCTCGGTCCGTCGACGGTCTTCTGCGTGGCCGTGGTCGCGTGCACCGTGGTCATCAGACCGCGCTTGATGCCGAAGCTGTCATTCAGGACCTTGGCCACCGGGGCCAGGCAATTGGTCGTGCAGGAGGCATTGCTGATGATGGCCTGGCCGGCATAACTCTTGTCGTTGACGCCGTAGACGAACATCGGCGTGTCGTCCTTGCTTGGCGCCGACTGAATGACCTTCTTGGCACCGGCGTCGAGGTGCTTCTGACAGCTCTCCTTGGTCAGGAACAGGCCGGTCGCCTCGACCACGATGTCGGCACCGACCTCGCCCCACTTCAGCTCGGCCGGATCCTTGACCGCCGTCAGGCGGATGCGCTTGCCGTTGACGATCAGGGTGTTGCCGTCGACCGCGATCGTGCCTTTGAAGCGACCGTGCACCGAGTCGTACTGCAGCATGTAGGCGAGGTAATCGGGCTCGAGCAGGTCGTTGATCGCGACGACCTCGATGTCGTCTGCAAAGTTCTGCACCGCAGCGCGAAACACCATGCGCCCGATGCGGCCGAAGCCGTTGATACCTACTTTGATTGCCATGTTGGGAAGACTCCGTGTGTGCAGTGAAGGATTGAATTCAACGCCCAAGCACCTTGCGCACCGTGTCGGCCAGGTTTGGCGCCGTGAGGTGGAAGTGCTTGAAGAGGGACGGCGCCGGCGCGCTCTCGCCATAGGTGTCGATGCCGACCACCGCGGCGCAGCCGTATTTCCACCAGCCATCGGTGACCCCCGCCTCGACCGCGATGCGCGGCAGCTTCGCCGGCAGCACCTGCGACTTGTAGGCCGCGCCCTGGCGGTCGAAGACCGTCGTGCTGGGCATCGAGACGACGCGCACGGCGATACCGTCCGCGGCGAGCAGTTGCTGCGCGTGCAGCGCGAGCTGGACTTCGCTGCCCGTGCCGATGATCACGGCCTGGGCCGCCTTCTTCAGCCCGACCTCGGCCGGCTCCGCCAGCACGTACGCGCCTCGGCTGACCTCATCGAGCGCAGCCTTGGGCAGATAGGGCAGGTTCTGGCGCGACAGCAGCAGAGCGCTCGGGCGCGAGCGGTTGCCAAGGGCGATCGCCCAAGCCACCGCGGTCTCGGCCGTATCGGCCGGGCGCCAGACGTCCAGACCTGGAATCAGGCGCAGGCTGGCGGCGTGCTCGACGCTCTGGTGCGTCGGGCCGTCCTCGCCCAGGCCGATCGAGTCGTGCGTGAAGACATGGATTACGCGCAGCTTCATCAGGGCGGCCATGCGGATCGCGTTGCGGCTGTAGTCGCTGAAGGTCAGGAACGTGCCGCCGTAGGGGATGAAGCCGCCGTGCAGGGCGACGCCGTTCATCACCGCAGCCATGCCGAATTCGCGCACGCCGAAGTTGATGTGGCGCCCGCCGTTGGGCGTGCCCAGGCTGTCGACGCGCAGTGCCGTGGCGCTGCTGGTATTGGTCAGGTTCGATCCGGTCAAGTCGGCCGAGCCGCCGAGCATCTCGGGCAGGGCCTTGGTGAAAGCCTCGAGCGCGATCTGGCTGGCCTTGCGCGAGGCCACGGCCTCGGCCTTGGCGTGTGCCGCGACCATCGCATCGACGACGGTCTGCGCGAAGCCCTTCGGCAGCTCGCCGTGGGTGCGGCGCGCAAATTCCGCCGCGAGTTCGGGGAACGCGGCCTTGTAGGCAGCCATCGTGGCCTCCCACGCCGCTTCGGCCTCGACGCCGCGCGCCTTGGCGTCCCAGGCCGCGTAGGCCGCTTCGGGGATCACGAAGGGCTCGTGCGACCAGCCGAGCGCAGCCCGCGTCAGCTTGACCTCCTCGGCGCCCAGCGCCTCGCCATGCGCCTTGGCGGTGCCGGCGCGGTTCGGCGAGCCCTTGCCGATGCTGGTGCGGGCGACGATCAACGTCGGTTTGTCGCTGCTCAGCTTCGCCTTCGCGATCGCCGCGTCGACCGCTGCGACATCGTGCCCGTCGACATCGCGGATGATGTTCCAACCATAGGCTTCGAAACGCTTGGCGCTGTCGTCGACGAACCAGGGCTCGACGCGGCCGTCGATGCTGATGCCGTTGTGGTCGTACACCGCGATCAGCTTGTTCAGCTTCCAGGCCGCGGCCAGCGCCGAGGCCTCGTGGCTGACGCCTTCCATCAGGCAGCCGTCGCCGAAGAAGACGTAGGTGTGGTGGTCGACCAGCGCATGGCCTGGCCGATTGAATTCGTGCGCCAGCAACTTCTCAGCCAGCGCCATGCCGACGGCATTGGCCAGGCCCTGGCCGAGCGGGCCGGTGGTCGTCTCGACGCCCGGTGTCACGCCAACCTCGGGGTGGCCCGGCGTCTTGCTGTGCAGCTGGCGGAAGTTGCGCAGCTCGCTCATCGGCAGGTCGTAGCCGCTCAGATGCAAAAGCGCGTACAGCAGCATCGAGCCATGGCCGTTGGAGAGCACGAAGCGGTCGCGCCCCGGCCAATGCGGGTGCGCCGGGTTGTGCCGCAGGTGCCGGCCCCAGAGGGCGACGGCGATTTCGGCCATGCCCATCGGCGCGCCGGGGTGGCCCGAGTTGGCTTGTTGCACCGCGTCCATCGCGAGCGCGCGGATGGCGTTGGCCATCAGCGCTTCGCGGCTGGCATGGGTCAGGGGCGCCGGAGCGGCGGCATCAGGAACGCGTTGGGTGTCGAGGCTGGACATCGTGAGGGTGCGCCGGGGCGGCGGGGCGGGACTGCAGGCGGGGTGCCGATTTTAAGCGGTGGCCCCTCGGAGCTTCGACGGGCAACCCACCCCAGGCTCGCCGACAAGTGATGTACGCATGTACGCAGGCCTAAACTGCGCGCCGATGTCCTTTGCACAGCCGCCCGCCCTGATCCTGGCCGCCGGACGCGGCGAGCGCATGCGCCCGCTGACCGACCATTGCCCCAAGCCCTTGCTCGAGGTGCGCGGCAAACCGCTGATCGCATGGCACCTCGAGGCCTTGGCGACCGCGGGCGTGCAACAGGTTGTGATCAACACCGCCTGGCTCGAGGAGCAATTCCCGGCCGCGCTCGGCAACGGCGCGCGCTGGGGTCTATCCATCCGCTACTCGACCGAAGGCCGCGACCACGGTGGCGCACTCGAAACGGCCGGCGGAATCGCGAAGGCGCTGCCTTGGCTCGTCCGCCGTCAAGAGGACCCGTTCTGGGTCGTCTCGGCCGACGTCTTCCTGCCCGGCTTCGCCTTCAGCGCCGTTGACGCGACACGCTTCGGGGCGAGCGGCAAACTGGCCCACTTGTGGTTGGTGCCCAATGCACCGCATCACCCGCAAGGCGACTTCGGCATCGACGCCACGGGCCTGGCGACAAGTGCGCCGCCGCGGCGTACCTGGGCCAGCGTGGGCCTGTTCCGCGCCGAGCTTTTTGCCGGCATCGCGCCGGGCACGCGCCTGCCCTTGCGCCCGCGACTCGAGATGGCAATGGCCGCCGGTCGCCTCGGCGCCGAGGCTTGGGACGGCGCGTGGACTGATGTGGGGACGGCCGAGCGTTGGCAGGCGCTGAACCACCCCGCGGCGGCGCCCTAGGCTCGATCGAGCCGCTGCCGCAGCGCCATCGCCGCCGCAGGCGCCTTCTCCTTGGCCCCGCTGATGAAGAACATGAACACGTCGCGCGGCGCCGTCGGCGGCGGCGTGGCGTCGATGCGCGGCAGGCCCGCAGGCTCGTGGCCGTCGCGCCACACCTGGGCGCAGGCGGCGATCTGGTCCAGCGCCGCGGACGTGTAGCCTTCGGCCAGGCTGGCATCGCTGCGCATCGTGCGACAGTAGATGAAGTCACCAGTGACATCGGCAAAGGATGGGTAATCGTCGGAGTCGGCGAACACCGTCGCCGCCCGATAGCGGTGCGCCAGCGCCAGGTAATCTGGCGTCATGAAGCTGGCGTGGCGCACGTCCAGCACATGGCGCAGCGGCAAGTCGCCGAGCTTGCCCGGCAGGCACTTCAGGAAGGCCTCGAAATCCTCGGGCTCGAAGCGCTTGGTCGGCGCGAACTGCCAGACGATCGGCCCGAGCTTGTGGGCGAGCTCGGCGATGCCGCTGTCCACGAAGCGCTGGATCGACTCGCCGGCCTCGGCCAGCACGCGCCGATTCGTCGCGTAGCGCGAGGCCTTCAGCGAGAAGACGAAGTCGTCTGGCGTCTCGTCGCGCCACTTCGCGAAGGTGGCGGCCTTCTGCAGGCCGTAGTACGTGCCGTTGACTTCGATCGCACTGAGGCGGCGGCTCGCGTACTCGAGCTCCCGGCTCTGCGGCCAGCCTTCAGGGTAGAAGTTGTCGCGCCAGGGTTCGAAAGTCCAGCCGCCGACGCCGACGCGGATGGAGACGGAGTTCGTTGCGCTCATTGGTCACTCCCTGCAAGGGCCGGACTGTAGGGTCTTTGACGGGGCGAAAGGCGCGCTATCGTTCGAGCATGACCGAAATCGAGCGCACGATCGAGTCGCCCCGGCTGACGCTGGAGCCGCAGTGCGCAGCGCATGCCGAGGTGATGTTCGAGGTCCTCAGCGACCCGGCGATCTACGAGCACGAGAACGCACCGCCGAAATCGCTGCAGTGGTTGCGCGAGCGCTACGCGACGCTGGAAACCCGGCGCTCAGGCGATGGCAGCGAACTGTGGCTGAACTGGGTGCTGCGCGAAAGAAGCGCAAGTACTTTGATCGGCTATGTGCAGGCCACCGTGCACGCCGACGGTCATGCCCTCGTTGCCTACGAACTCGGCAGCACACACTGGGGCCGCGGCCTGGGCAGCGAAGCCGTGACAGCATTGATCGACGAACTGGGTTCGCAGTATGGCGCGCACACGGTACTGGCGATCTTCAAGCGCAGCAACCGGCGCTCGCGGCGCTTGCTCGAAGGCCTGGGCTTCGCTTCGCCCAACCTCGAGAAGGCGCTGCGTTGGCCCATCGGGGCCGACGAGGACCTGCTGCTGCGCCAAGCCGCGGCCACTCCTGCGGAGGCACCCCCATGAAAGCAGTCACCTTCTGGCTCGACCCGGTGTCGCCCTTCGCTTACCTGGCTTTCGAGCGCCTGCCGCAGGCGCTGGAGGGCTGCAGCTACGCGGTGAGCTACCGGCCGGTGCTGTTTGCCGGTCTGCTCGCGCATTGGGGCCAGAAGGGGCCGGCCGAGATCGAGCCGAAGCGGGCCTGGACCTTCCGTCACATCCACTGGCTGGCACAGCAGCACTGCATCACGCTCGAGACGCCCGCCACGCACCCGTTCAATCCGTTGCCACTGCTGCGCCTGGCGTTGGCCTGCGGTCCGAACCGGCGTGTGGTCGAGGCGGTGATGCGCCATGCCTGGGTCGGCGGCGGCGATGCCGGCGACCCCGCACGCATCGCTGCGCTGACGCAGGCCCTGGCGCCGGCGCGCGACCCGGCGTCGGCCGCGGTCAAGGACGCGCTGCGCGCCGCCACCGACGAGGCCATCGCCCGCGGCGTGTTCGGGGTGCCGACCTTCGAAGTCGACGACCGATTGTTCTGGGGCCTCGACTCGCTGCCGATGCTACGCGCCGCACTGCTCGGCGAGCCCTGGTTCGACGGCCCGGCTTGGGACGCGGCGGCCCTACCGCGCCCCGGGGTGCGCCGCTGACGCGCGTCAGCCCTTGGCGCGCCGCGCCAGGATCTCGAAGGCCGGCAGGGTCTTTCCTTCGAGTACTTCGAGGAAGGCGCCGCCGCCGGTCGAGATGTAGCCGATGTCCGCCTCGATGCCGTACTTCGCTATCGCGGCCAGCGTGTCGCCGCCGCCGGCGATGCTGAAGGCGGGGCTCGCGGCGATCGCGCGCGCGACGGTTTCGGTGCCCTGAGCGAAGGCATCGAACTCGAACACGCCAACCGGACCGTTCCAGACAATCGTGCCCGCCGCCTTCAACTGATCGGCCAGTTGCGCTGCAGTGCGCGGGCCGATGTCGAGGATCAGGTCATCGGCGGCCACGTCGGCGGCCGACTTCACGGTCGCTGGCGCATCGGCCGCGAAGCGCGTGGCGACCACCACGTCGCTCGGGATCGGCACCGCGGCGCCGCGCGCCTTCATGGCGTCGATCACGGCGCGCGCCTCACCGACCAGGTCGGGTTCGGCCAGGCTCTTGCCGATCGGCAGTCCGGCGGCGAGAAGGAAGGTGTTGGCGAAGCCGCCGCCGACGATCAGGCCGTCGACCTTAGCGGCCAGGCTCTGCAGGATTGTCAGCTTGGTGCTGACCTTGGAGCCGGCAACGATGGCCACGAGCGGACGCTTCGGTTGCGCCAGCGCCTTGGTGATGGCGTCGATCTCGGCCGCCAGCAGCGGCCCGGCGCAGGCGATCTTGGCGAACTGCGCGATGCCATAGGTGCTGGCTTCCGCCCGGTGCGCGGTGCCGAAGGCATCGTGCACGAAGATGTCGCACAGCGCCGCCATCTTGCGCGCCAGCGCCTCGTCGTTCTTCTTCTCGCCCTGGTTAACGCGGCAGTTCTCGAGCAGCACCACCTGCCCCGGCGCGACCTCGACGCCGTCGACCCAGTTCGAGCGCAAGGGAACCTCGCGGCCGAGCAGGTCGCCCAGCCGCAGCGCCACCGGCGCCAGCGAATCCTCGGGCTTGAAGGCGCCCTCGGTCGGCCGCCCGAGGTGCGACGTGACCATCACCGCGGCGCCCGCGTCGAGCGCCATCCGGATGCAAGGCACCGAGGCGCGAAGGCGCGTGTCTTCGGTGATCTGCCCGGCATCGTCCTGTGGCACGTTCAGGTCGGCGCGGATGAAGACACGCCGGCCGGCGACGCGGCCCTGATCGATGAGGTCGGTGAAGCGGATGACGTTCATGCGCCGATTCTAGAAGTCACCAGCCGAACCCAAGCTTGAGGATCAGCAGGACCGCTGTGCCGCTGATGATGGTGCCGAGAATGCCGCGGCGCCAAAAATAGTAGACGCTGGCGACCACGACCGCCGGCAGGCGGGGGTCCTTCCAGGTCGTGATCAGTTCGCCGTTGGTCAGCACGACTTCGGGCGCCACAACCGCGACCAGCGCGGCCAGCGGCGCGTAGCGCAGGCCCTGCTGCAGCCACTCCGGCAGCGGCAGGTCGCGCTCGGGGATCAAGAAGAACCCACGCGTCAGCAGCGTCAACAGGGCCAGCCCGAGGATCGCCACCGTGGTCTCGACGGTTGTCATGTCAGGTCGTCCTCGGGCACCACGCGCCGGGGCGTGCTGTGGTCGATCAGCAGGCCGATCGCCACTGCCGCAGCGATCGCGACCACGATGTTCAACTTCAACGGCAGCGCGTAGGCGGCCACCGCGGCACTGCCGGCCACGGCCGCAGCGACCAGGGTCGCGCGGTCGGCGACCAGCGAATAGAGCAGGCCGAGCAGGGCCAGCGTACCGGCGAAGCCCAGGCCCCACGAGGTCGGAATGCGGTCGGCGAGCAGGATCCCGGCGATCGACGGCAGCTGCCAGGCGCTCCAATTGGTGACCACGCCACCCCAGAAATACGGCAGCTGCTCCGGCGCCGGCTGCGGCTCGGGGAACCGGCGCCGGAAGATCACGTAGTTCAGGTCAGCCGTGAAGTAGCCCATGCGCACCCGCTGCCAGAACGGGAAGTGAGCCAGGTAGGGCCGCCAGCCGGCACTGAAGATGATGAAGCGCAGGTTGACGCACAGCGCCGTCGCCCACACCACCCAGACCGGCGCGCCGCCGGTCATCAGCGGCAACACCGCCAGCTGGGCGCTGCCGGCAAATACGATCAGCGACATCAAGAGAGCCATCGGCAGCGGCAGGCCGCTCTTGGCCATCGCCACGCCGGTGAGCAGGCCCCAGGCGGCGATACCCATCGAGACACCGGCCATTTCGCGCGCGCCACGCGCGAACTCGGGGTGACGCCAGATCGGCGCTGGCGCCGCTTCTTCAACACGCATGCGGGGCATTGTCGCCGTGGCGACCTGCCCGCGTGGGCCTGGGGCCGATCAGGGCCGGCGCGGGCGCACCGAGCCGCTCCCGGCAATCCGGCTCTGCGCCAAGGTCGCGGGCCCGACGTACTCGACATCGCCCGACCCGGCGATCGAGACGCTGAGGCTCTTCTGCGCCGCGACGCTGGCGTCACCGCTGCCGGCAATCGACACGCTGACCTCGCTCGCGGCGAGCTCCCGCGCGCGCACGTCCCCGCTGCCGGCGATCGACACGTCGAGCCTGGCCGCGCGGCCACTGGCCTGCACGTCGCCACTGCCGGCGATGCTGATGCTGAATCGCTCGGTGTCGAGCTGGCGCAACTTGGCGTCCGACGCGCCCGAAATGCTCAACGTCAGCATCGGCGTCTTCAGCGGCTCCAAAAGGATGTCGCCCGAGCCCGAACTGTCCAACGCGGTGAGCTTGACCACGTCGACCGTCACCACCACCGGGGTCTTGGCGCGCAGCGAATCACCCGGCTTGACCTGAATCAGCAGCGTGCGCGCGTCACCGGTACCCTCGACCACTGTTTGCACCAGGGGCAGGAGGTTGTCGTCGGCACGCACCTGCACGCCTTCGCTGCTGCCCTGGCGCACAACGACATCGATGTCGCCGCGCAGCGAGATGGCCTGGAAGCCACTGACGGTACGGGTCTCCGTCGCGGCGCGGCCGGAGCCGTCGAGCGTTGCGGCCTGGGCCGATCCAAACAGGGCAGCAGCCGCAAGCAGCGCCAGGCCATGACGGCGCTTCAGGTGGGTCATCTGAAATCTCCTTCGGGATCGCTGAAGGGGCCACGATGCCTGGCGGCGCAGCTCCTGTCATGCGCCGTGCGACAGACTACCGCCCGGCGCGACCAACGGGATCAGGATTCGAGCTTCTTCCCCTTGGCCGGCCTGCGCAGCGCGGGGCTTTCAGTGGCCGGGCCTTCCCGGCGCCCTCGGCGGCAGGCTTGTCGGACTGCTTCGGCCACCTCGCCGCCCTGGGATGGAACGGGCTCGATCTTGCTCTCGTGCATAGTCATACAAGGCGGCCTTGTCAGCGCACTTGCCAGCAGGGCCCGTGGCGCAAGGACTGAGGTTGGGCGGACGCGGGGAAGGTCGGCAGGCGATGGGCTGTGCAGCCGTTAGCGGCGCCAGCGCGCCCGGACTTGAGGGCCGCCTCATTGGTGGAAGGCTGCGGCGTCCTGGCGCCGGCCGCCGGGGCGCTGCAGCTCGAGCAGCTCGAGCGCCTGACCATCGCCGCAGGCCACACGCAAGCGGTGGTCGCGCGTCTCAAGCGTGCCGGGCGGGGCACCGAAGCCGGCGCTCAGCCGTGCGCGCCATAGTTTGACGGTCTGGCCATCGAGGTCGAAGTGGCAACCCGGCTGCGGATCGAAGGCCCGCAGCCGGCGCTCGATCTCGGCCGCCGGGCGGTTCCAGTCGATGGCGCCCTCGGCCTTGGCCAGCTTGTGGGCGTAGGTCACGCCGTCGGCCGCTTGCGGGGTGGGTGAGAGGGTCCCACGCCCACCATCAGCCAGAGCCTGCAGGATCAGCTGTGACCCGCACGCAGCCAGGCGGTCGTGCAGCGTGCCGGCCGTGTCATCGGCATGGATGGGCACCCCGGCGGCGAGCAACAGGTCGCCCGTGTCCAGGCCCGCATCCATCTGCATGATGGTGATGCCGGTCTCGACGTCGCCGGCTTCGATCGCGCGCTGGATCGGCGCCGCGCCGCGCCAGCGCGGCAGCAGCGAGGCGTGGATGTTCAGGCAGCCGAGCCGGGGCAGCGCGAGCAGCCAGGGCGGCAGGATCAGGCCATAGGCGGCGACGACCATCACGTCGGGCCGCGCCGCAAGCAGCGCCTCGCGCGCCGCTTGCGCGTCGGCTGCGAAACGACCGTCGAGCTTCAGGCCCTGCGGCTGGGCGACGGGCAGACCATGCTGCAGCGCGAGCTGCTTGACCGCCGAAGCCTGGAGCTTCAGACCGCGGCCGGCCGGTCGGTCGGGCTGGGTCAGGACCAGCACCAGCGGGTGTCCTGCGCCATGGATCGCGCCCAGCGCCGCGGCGGCGAAGGCCGGCGTGCCGGCGAAGGCCACGCGCAATGCCGTCATCCCATGCGCGGCGCTTCTTCGCGCGACTTCTTCAGCATCTTGGTCTTGATGCGGTCGCGCTTGAGCGGGCTCAGGTACTCGACAAAGACCTTGCCGAGCAGGTGGTCCATCTCGTGCTGCACGCAGACCGCCTCGAGACCCTCGGCGTCGAACTCGTAGGGCAGCCCATCGCGGCCGATCGCGCGCACGCTCACGCGGGCATGGCGTGGCACCTTGTCGTAGATCGTCGGCACCGACAGACAGCCTTCGTCGCCGAAAACCATCTCCTCGCTTTTGGCCAACAGGACCGGGTTGATCAGGATGCGCGGCCGATCGCGGGCGTCAGAGGTGTCGATCACGATCACGCACTCGTGCACGTCGACCTGGGTCGCGGCCAGGCCCACGCCATCGGCCTCGTACATCGTGTCCAGCATGTCGTCGACCAGCTTGCGGATGCGCGCGTCAACGTCGGCGACCGGTTTGGCGACGGTGTGAAGCCGAGGATCGGGATAGCGGAGGATGGACAGAAGGCTCATGGTTCGTGAAAAGCTGCACACCGCGGCGGGCTCGGGTCGGGCGCGCGCGACGCGCAACAACCGGGTTCGTGAAAGGTGCCACGCCGGGCGATTGCGCGAGGTACTTTCATTGCGATATCAAGGGTTTAGAGGCAGAATCTGCCAAACCGTATGAGCATTTTCGCTGGCTTCGCCGATGGGCGCTGACGATGCTGCTCGAAGACCTCGAAAACCTGATCGCGGCCTCATTTTCTCATCGCTGCCAATGCCGGCAGCGGCCCGGGGAGACTCTGTACATGATCCGAAGCCAAGCCCGCCGCTTTCGCACCAGCGCCATCGCCAGCAGCTTGCTGCTGCTCGTCGGCAGCGCCGCAGCGGACACTTACCCGGTCACGCCGCAACAACGCGGGACCGCGCAGCAGGTGGCGCAGGCCGGCGTGCCGCTGTCCGAACTGGCCCCGAACGCGCCAGACTCGCACACTGTCAAGCGCGGCGACACGCTTTGGGACATTTCCAAGCTGTTCCTGAAAAGCCCGTGGCGCTGGCCCGAGCTGTGGGGCATGAATCTCGACCAGATCCGCAACCCGCACCTGATCTACCCGGGCCAGGTGCTGGTTCTTGACAAGTCCGGCGGCCGCGCCCGCCTGCGGGTGGCCGGCGAACCCGATGGCACGGTGAAGCTCAGCCCGCGCATTCGCAGCGAAGCCCTCGGCGACGGCGGTATCCCGGCCGTGGCGATGCACAAGATCACCCCATTCCTGAACGAGGCCGTCGTCGTCAGTGCGGGCCAACTCGACCGCGCGCCGCGCGTGGTCGCAACCCCGGAGAACCGGGTCCTCATGGGCCGCGGCGACAAGGCGTATGTGCTCGGTGAGCTGGAAGGCCTGCGCGACTGGCGCGTATTCCGCCAGCCCATCCCGCTGCGAGATCCGGCAACCGGGGAAATCCTGGGCTACGAGGCACGTTTCGTCGGTACCGCCGAATACGTCCGCGAAGGTGGCAGCACCGCGACTGCCGATGGCAAGTCGAACCTGGTCGTGCCTGCCACGTTCGAGCTGCTCAGCGTCAAGGAAGAGGTGGCTGTGGGCGACCGCCTGGCCCCGGCGCCGTCACGCGACTTCAGCAGTTTCGCGCCGCATGCACCCGCCAAGCCGGTCAACGGACAGGTGGTCGCCATCTACGGCGAGGCACTGCTGGCCGGTCAGAACCAGGTGGTCTCGATCAATCGCGGCCTGCAAGACGGGATGGAACGAGGCCATGTGCTGGCGATCCTGAGCGACGGCCCGTTGGTCACCGACCGGACCGTGGAGAGACCGACACAGATCAAGCTGCCCGATGAGCGGCATGGCCTGATGATCGTCTTTCGCGTCTTCGATCGCGTCTCCTACGCCCTGGTCCTGCAGTCGCAGCAGGTTGTGAGCGCGGGTTCCCGCTTCGCCCAGCCCTGAGCGGCACCGGGTCGCCGGCCTGCACGATGGCCCGGCCCGACGACCTGCCAGCCTGGTTGCGCCTGCTGCGCACCGCGGGTATAGGTCGCGACAGTGCACGCCGGCTGTTGGCGTCCTGCGGGTCGCCGGAGGCGGTGTTCGCGGCCAGTCCGGCGGCCCTGCGTGAACTGCTCGGCCCATCGCAGGCGAGTGCGCTGAAGGTTCAGCCCGAAGGTCAGGCCGAGCAACTGGCCACGACACTCGCCTGGCTCGACGCCGATCCGAACCATCACGTGCTGGCACTGGGCGATCCGGAGTACCCGGCCCTACTGCTCCAGACCGCCGACCCGCCGCTGCTGCTGTATGCGCAAGGACGGCTGGATCTGCTCGGCGCGCCCGCGCTCGCGGTGGTCGGCAGCCGCAATCCGAGTGCGCAGGGCCTCGACAATGCCCGCGCGTTCGCTGGCCATCTGAGCCGCGCCGGGCTGACCATCGTCTCGGGCCTGGCCCTGGGCATCGACGGCGCAGCGCACGAGGGGGGGCTGGCAGGCCGCGGCAGCACCGTGGCCGTGGTTGGCACCGGCCTCGACCGCGTCTACCCATCCCGCCACCGCGCCCTCGCGCACCGCATTGCCGAGGAAGGCCTGCTGGTGTCGGAGTTCGATCTCGGCATGCCGCCCTTGCCGGAGAACTTTCCCCGGCGCAATCGGCTGATCGCCGGACTGTCGCGCGGCACCCTCGTCATCGAAGCCGCGCTGCCCTCGGGTTCGCTGATCACCGCGCGGCAAGCCCTCGAAGCCGGGCGCGAGGTGTTCGCGATTCCGGGCTCGATCCACTCGCCGCAGTCGCGCGGCTGCCACGCCCTGATCAAGCAGGGGGCGAAGCTGGTCGATTCTGCCGACGACATCTTGGGCGAGTTGAACTGGGCGGTCGGCGGCGCCATGCCGGCGGCTGTCGAGCCCGTGCCGGGAAGCCACGACGACGCTCTGCTCAGCGCCCTCGGCCATGACCCGGTCACGCTCGACGCCCTGCTCGCGCGCACCGGCGAGAGCGCCGCAACCCTCAACGCACGCCTGCTCGAGCTCGAGCTCGACGGCAGGGTTGCACGCCTGCCGGGTGGCCTCTACCAGCGCCGCAGCGTGTCATGAAGACTGCTGCGGTATAGTGTTTTCATGTTCGATGTGCTGGTGTATCTGTACGAAAACTACTGGCGCCCCGATGCTTGTCCGGACCATGCACAGCTGACCCGCAAGCTGTCGGCGGTGGGCTTCGAGAGCGAGGAGATTCAGGAAGCCCTGACCTGGCTCGACGGCCTGGCCGGCACAGCCCAGGCCTACAGCGGGCAGCAGAGCGCCGGTGCGATGCGGGTGTATTCGCCGGCCGAGCAAGATTTGCTGGGCGAGGAATCCATTGGCTTCGTCAGCTTCCTCGAATCGGCCGGCGTCCTGCCTCCGCCGATGCGCGAAATGGTGATCGACCGCGCCACCGCGATCGGCGCCACGCCGATCGACCTCGACGACCTCAAGGTCATCGTGCTGATGGTCTTCTGGAGCCTGGGCGAGGAGCCCGATGCGCTGATCCTCGACGAGCTGTTCGTCGCCCCCGAAGAGCGATTGATCCACTGAGCCGGCGGCTCAGTTCAATAGTCTTGCCGGGTCGTTGTCGAGCTTGGCCAGCGCCGTGCGCGTGGCCCGCACTGTCAGCGCCTCGTCCTGTGCCGGCAGCAACAGGCCCGCCTGCAGGTACGACGCCAGTCGGTGCTGCTCGAACAATAGGCAGCGCCCGCTTGCGGTCACGAACAGCGACAGATGCCGTCGCATGCCCTGCCAAGCCAGCTGAACGCCTTCGTTGCGATCGTTGTATTCGAGCATGTACCAGCTGCCAACCTGCAGCTCGCGGGCCCAGGACAGCATCGCCGGGGTCGGCATCGAGCCGCCTTCGCCAACCACTTCGAGGTCACCACTGTCGTCGCCCGAGATGTCCAGCATCAAGGTCTGATCGAGCTGCACGTCGCTGGCGTCGGGCAGCAGTTCCTCCAGTGCCTCGAGGCGCTCGCGCAATTCCTCGAAACGTTCGGGCGGGATCGCCGCCGCCTTGGCGCTGAAGGCCGCGGCCAGCGAATCGTTGAGCGAGCGCACATGCTCGTCGCGCTTGGCCGCCGGCACGCCAGCCGACTCCATGCCGTCGCGCAACTGCTTCAGCAACGGCGGCAGGCGTCGGATCACATCGGCGCGTTCCTCGCGCGAAACCTTGGCCCCGGCCGACCAGATCAGGTCGGTGGCCGCCTTGCGCGCGGCTTTGGTCGCTTCGGCCTGCGCGCCGTGACGCACGGCGGACATCGCCAGCACATCGGCCCAGACCTGGAACAAGAACTGACGCACTCCCTCCTGCACCGGCACCTCGTTCAACAACTTGCGCAGCTCGATGGTGTACTGGATGGCCAGGGTCTCGCGCTGCTCGACCTGCTGGGCCAGGGACACGCCACGCTTGGTGGCCTCGTTCTCGCTCTTGAAGTAGTGCTCGAGGAAACGCTCGAACTCGGTCAGCACGGTCTGGAACACACGCCGACCAGTGTCGGGGTAGGCTTCGACGACCTGGACCACACGCTTAATCTCGCCTTCGAGCGCATCGCCGACCGCGCTGGCAGAGGCGTCGAAGCCCATCACGCAGGCCCCCATGCGGTCGATCAGGCGCCGCGCCGGGTGGTCGACGGTGGCGAAGAAGTCGGGTTCGCCAACCGCCACGCGCAGCACGGGCATCTGCAGGCGGGCGAACCAAACTCGAACCGACGACGGGATGCGCTCCTCGGTCAGGATGCTCTGGAACAGCAGCGCGACGATCTCGATTGTGGCCCGCTCGGCCGGCGTCTCGGCCGCGCGCTTCAGCGCCTGCTTGCGCAGGTTGAGCTCTTCAAGCAGTTGCGGCGATACCGTCGCCGTGGCAGAGCCGGCTTCGTTGCGATCGATCCGCCGCTGCACCCCCAGCTGCGCCTGGCCGATGGCCTCGGCGAGGGCCGGCGACACGGTGCGCTGCTGGCCCACCCGCGCGGTCTCGGCGAAGCTCGGCACCTGGCGCTCGATCATCCGGTTCAAGCGGGACAGCACTGCCATCGCGTTCTCGCCGCCGGGGCCGTGGACATCGCTTCCCGTACCCGCCGCACCCGAGCGCGTCATCAGCCGCGTCTCGTCCTGCACCAGGCCGGCGTAGCCGGTCGTCGAACCGCTGCGGGTGCGGCGGATCAGCGGCCGCAGGTCGATGTCGGGCAACACGCGCTGCTCGACCAGCCAGCTGTTGGCCTCGTGATAGGCCTCCTGCACAAGCACCCCGAACTCTTCGTGCAGCGCCGGCTGCAGGTCGCGCAGACCGGTGTCCTCGAGACCGGCCTCGGCCCAGGCTTGCATCACCATGCGCGCGAGGACATGCGTGCGCAGCAGGTCGTGGGGGTCAAGTTCCTCCCGGCGCTCGAGCAAGGCCACCCTCGTGCGCAGGTCGCTGAATTCCCAGCTGGCCCGGTCCATGATGGCCAGCGCGAGGCGCGAGGTGACGATCTCGCGCTCGATGGTCTCGTCGTCGACCAAGGACAGCTTCTTCGTGCTCCCGCCGAACTCGCCCGTGCGCGAGGCGGTGACACCATGGCGCAGGCCGTCCTGCATCAATGCCACGATACCCTGGTGCCAGGCCGTGCCGAGCTGCTTGAGGGCCACCGCCACGTCGCGCAGGCGGCTGGTGATCCCGGGATCGGCGGCGGAGGCCGCCGTGCGCTCCGGCGCCACCGCCCACGCGACGAGGCCGTTGATCACCCCCGGCAAGCCCTTGACCAGCTCTTCCGTGTAAATGCGGCGGGCCTGATGGGCCAGGCTGGCTTGATCGCCGATGGTCGCCATAGGGGATCGGTAGAGCCTTTGTTGCAGCGGTTCTGCTGACTCTACACCAGCACTTACAGACCTAGACCACGGCGCCCGCGTTGGGGTCGTTCGGGTCGCCTTCCTTTGCGGAGAGTTTCACGAGGTCCTCGCGCTTGACGCCCAGCCACATCACGATCGCCGCCGCGACGAACACCGACGAATAGACACCGAACAGGATGCCGATCGTCAAAGCCAGCGCGAAATAGTGCAGCGTCGGACCGCCGAAGATCAGCATCGACACCACCATCATCAGCGTGCAGCCGTGGGTGATGATGGTGCGGCTGATCGTGCTGGTGATCGCATGGTCGATGACCTCGCGCGTGCTGAGCTTGCGGAACTTGCGGAAGGCCTCCCGCACCCGGTCGAAGATGACCACCGACTCGTTGACCGAGTAACCCAGGACCGCCAGCACCGCGGCCAGCACGGCCAGCGAGAACTCCCACTGGAAGAACGCGAAGAAGCCCAGGATGATGACCACGTCGTGCAGGTTGGCGACGATGCCGGCAACGGAGAACTTCCATTCGAAGCGGAAGGCCAGGTACAGCATGATCCCGGCCACCGTGACGGCCAGGGCCTTGATGCCGTCCAAGGTCAGTTCTTCGCCGACCGAGGGGCCGACGAACTCCGTGCGCGACAGCTTCAGGGGCTCGGTCCCCGTGCCCGTCGCACACGATGCGCGGCTGACCTGCTCCCCCTGCGGCGTGGTGTACGCCTTGGTCGCGACCGTCCCCGACTCCGCCTTGCACAGGGCGTCGAAGACCCGGTTCGCCAACTCGCTCTGCTTGGCGTCACCGCGCAGCGGCAAGCGGATCAGCACATCGTGCGAGGTGCCGAAGTTCTGCACCTGGACCTCGCCCAAACCGAGGCCGTCGACGGCTGCCCGCGTCTTGCCCAGGTCGGCCGCCTGCGCGTATTCGACCTCCATCACCGTGCCGCCGGTGAACTCGATTGACAGGTGCAGGCCGCGCGTGGTCAGGAAGAAGACGGCGGCGGCAAAGGTCAGGAACGAAATCACGTTCAGCACCAGGGCATGGCGCATGAACGGGATGTCGCGGTGGATGCGGAAGAATTCCATCGTCAGTACTCCGTTCAGGCTTCCGCGGCCGGCTTGCTCGCGCCATTCGGGCGCCACACCTGTCCGATCGACACCCCCTTCAACTTCTTCTGCCGGCCGTACCAGAGGTTGACCAGGCCGCGCGAGAAGACCACTGCCGAGAACATCGAGGTCAGGATGCCCAGGCAGTGCACCACCGCGAAGCCGCGCACCGGCCCCGAACCGAAGGCCAGCAGGGCCAGGCCGGCGATCAGGGTCGTGATGTTCGAGTCCAGGATCGTGCCCCAGGCGCGCTCGTAGCCGGTGGCGATCGCCGTCTGCGGGCTGGCGCCGTTACGCAGTTCCTCGCGCACGCGCTCGTTGATCAGCACGTTGGCGTCAATGGCCATGCCCAGCGCCAGCGCGATGGCGGCAATGCCCGGCAGGGTCAGCGTTGCTTGCAGCATCGACAGCACCGCAACCAGCAGCAGCAGGTTGAACGCCAGCGCGATCGTCGAGAACACGCCGAACAGCAGGTAGTAAAGGCACATGAACACGGCGATCGCCGAGAAGCCGTAGATCACGCTGTTGAAGCCGAGCTTGATGTTCTCGGCGCCCAGGCTCGGGCCGATGGTGCGCTCCTCGATGATCTCCATCGGCGCGGCCAGCGAGCCAGCACGCAACAGCAGCGCGGTGTCGGCGGCCTCGACGGTGTTCATGCTGCCGGAGATCTGGACCCGGCCGCCGCCGATCTCGCTGCGGATCACCGGCGCGGTGACGACCTCGCCCTTGCCCTTCTCGAACAGCAGGATCGCCATGCGCTTGTTGATGTTCTCGCGCGTCACGTCGCGGAAGATGCGTGCGCCCTTGGCGTCGAGCGTCAGATGGACCGCCGGCTCGTTGCTGTTCTGGCCGTCGAAACCGGGCTGGGCGTCGGTCAGGTTCTCGCCGGTCAGGATCACCTGGCGCTTGACGATCAGCGGTGCGCCGCCGCGCTCGACATAGCGCTCGGTGCCGAAGGGCACCGGGCCCGAACCGACCGCCGCAGCGGCGGCCTCGGCGCTGTCGTCCACCAGGCGCACCTCGAGCGTGGCCGTGCGGCCAATGATGTCCTTGGCCTTGGCCGTGTCCTGGACACCCGGCAGCTGCACCACGACCCGGTCAGCGCCCTGTTGCTGGATCACCGGCTCGGCAACGCCGAGTTCGTTGACCCGGTTGTGCAGGGTGGTGATGTTCTGCTTCAGCGCTGCGTCCTGCACCGCGCGCGCGGCCTGCGGCTTGAGCGCGCCCGACAGCTTGAAGCCGTCGCCTTCGGCGGCCTCGGTCCAGGAAAGGTCCGGCAACTGGTCCGCCAGCAAGGCCTTCGCCGCGTCGAGCGTGGCCTTGTCGCGAAAGCGCAGCTCGACGATGTTGCCGTCGCGGGTGATGCCGGCATGCCGGATGTTCTTGTCGCGCAACAGGGTGCGCATGTCGCCGGTCAGCGACTCGGCCTTCTTGGTCAGCGCCGACTTCATGTCGACCTGCATCAGGAAGTGCACGCCGCCACGCAAGTCCAGGCCCAGGTACATCGGCAGCGCGCGCACCTTGGCCAGCCATTGGGGTGAGCGCGAGACCAGGTTCAGCGCGACGATGTACGCGGGGTTGCTCGGGTCGGGGTTGAGGACCTTGGCGATGGCGTCCTTGGCCTTGATCTGGGTGTCGGTGGTGTCGAAGCGGGCCCGCACCGAAGTGCCTTCGAGGGCCACGAAATCGGCGTTCACCCCGACCGCCTTGAGCGCCTCCTGCACCCGGCCGACCAGCGCCGGCTCGACTTTCACGGTCGCCTTGGCTGACGACACCTGCACCGCCGGCGCCTCGCCGAAAAAGTTGGGCGCCGTGTACAGGGCTCCGATCAGCAGCGCGATGACGAGCATCGCGTACTTCCACAAGGGGTAGCGGTTCATGGGCGACAACTTTCGCGGCGCACCGGACCAGGCCGGGACGCGCCGCAGCGGATTACTTGATCGTGCCCTTGGGCAGCACTTGCACGATGGCCGCGCGCTGCACCTGCACCTCGACGCTGGGAGCGACCTCGACCGAGATGTAGGTCTCGCCGAGTTTGCTGATCTTGCCCAGCATGCCGCCACCGATCACGACCTCGTCACCCTTGGCGACGGATTCGACCATCGCCTTGTGCTCCTTCTGCCGCTTCATCTGCGGGCGGATCATGATGAAGTACAGGACCACGAACATCAGCACCAAGGGCAGCAGGCTGAACAGGGTGGATTCGGCACCGCCGCCGGCAGCGGCCGGTGCGGTCTGGGCAAAGGCTTGGGAAATGAACACGTCGTCGGTCCTAAGGTGAGGCGCCGCATCAAATGCGGCTTCGGCCGGAAGATTTGCAAGGCCGGGAAAGCCTGCGGCGCCGCAGGCGGGCCGGGCGCTCGGAAGGCGGCGGATTCTAGACGATCGGGCTGCAACGGCGCGCGCGCTGGCGCGCCGTCCCGTTACGATGCTCACGCACCATGAAGCCGCTCTCGATCGCTGTCATCGGCGCCGGCCCGGTCGGCCTGGCGCTGGCCCTGCTCGCCGCGCGCACCCTGCCCAAAGCGCAGATCAGTCTGTTCGATGCGCGCCCGGCCGAGCGCGACGTGTCCGGCGACCCTCGCACGCTGGCCTTGGCGCTGGGTAGCATCCAGTTGCTGGAACGCATCGGCGCCTGGGATCCGGCCCGCGCCGAGCCGATCCGCGAGGTCTGGGTTTCGCAGCAGGCGCCCGCGATCGCCGTGCCGGGTTGGCTCGGCACCCCCGAGGTCCGCCTGGCGGCCATCGATCTGGCCGTGCCGATGCTCGGTGCGGTCCTGAGCTACGGCGCGCTGGTGGCCCCGATGCAGCGCGCCTGGGATGCGCTTGCCGCCACTGAACCAGAGCGCCTGCACAGCCGTTTCGGTGCCCCCGTGGTGGCGCTGAAGGACCTGCCCGATGGGGTCGAGGTTGATGCGGGAGTGGCTGAGCGATTCGACCTGGCAGTGGTCGCTGAAGGTGGCGTGTTCAGCGAGAACAAGATCGCCGACATCCGCCACGATTACCTGCAGGACGCCTGGGTCGGCAGCGTCACGCTGACCGGCAGCAAGCGCGGGCTGGCCGTCGAGCGCTTCACGCGCCACGGACCTGCGGCGCTGCTGCCACTGCCGCCGGCAATGGGTAGCGCCGACGGCAGCCAGCGCGCGTCGCTGGTCTGGTGCGTACGGCGCCATGACGACCCGGTGCGTGAACTCGACGACTCGCAGCGTCTGGCGGTACTGAACACCGTGTTCGACCCGTGCGTCGGTCGCATCGAGTCCGTCTCTGCCCTGAAGTGTTTCCCGCTCGGCCTCGCGGCGCAGCGCAGCCTCGTGCGCCGGCGCCAGGTGCGCATCGGGAATGCCGCGCAAACCCTGCACCCGGTCGCCGGCCAGGGCCTCAATCTGGGCCTGCGCGATGCATATTCACTCGCCACCGCCCTGCGCGACGTCGTCGATGGCAGTCGCGCGGCGCCGACGCTCGACGGCGCCTTGTCGCGGGTCGCCTGGCAGCGCGCACCCGATCGCTGGGCGATGGTCGCCGCCACCGACTTCCTGGCGCGCAGCTTCACCTGGCAGGCGCCGGGGATCGGCACCTTGCGTGGTGTCGGCATGGCCGTGATCGACCGCCTGCCGCCACTGAAGAACGCCCTGGCGCGGCGGATGATGTTCGGCTCGCGTTAAAGCCTCAGAGGCACCGGTGCACGAGTGCCGGCAGCTGCTGCCGCACAGCCGCCAGCCGTGCCAGGTCCAACTCCGCCAGCACGACACCTTCGCCTTCGGGGCGCTGCGCCAGCACCTCACCCCAGGGGTCGACGACCATGCTGTGGCCCCAGGTGCGGCGGCCGTTCTCATGGATGCCGCCTTGGGCCGGCGCAATCACGTAGCACTGGTTCTCGACCGCGCGGGCACGCAGCAACAGCTCCCAATGTGCGCGACCGGTCGTGTAGGTGAACGCGGCCGGCACACTGAGCAGGTCGCAGGGAGGCGTGCACAACTGCCGGTACAGCTCGGGGAAACGCAGGTCGTAGCAGACCGACAGACCGACGCGCAATGACCCGGCCTGCACGGCGACCGGCGCGCTCCCCGCGTCGAGCACGCGCGCCTCGTCGTAGCTCTCGCGGCCATTGTCGTACCGAAAGAGGTGGACCTTGTCGTAACGCGCGGCCAGGCTGCCGTCGGGCGCGTGGACGCAGCAGGCGTTGTAGACCCTTCCCGGCGTCGTCCCCTGAATCGGCAACGTGCCCCCGATCAGCCACACCCCATGCCGCCGGGCCTGCCCCGCCAGGAAGCCCTGGATCGGACCACCGCCCGCGGCTTCGGCGATCCCCAGCTTGTCCTCGTCGCGATGCCCCATCAGGCAAAAATATTCAGGCAGCGCCACCAGTGCCGCACCCTCGCGCACCGCCTCGGCGATCAGCCGTGCGGCAGCCTCGAGGTTGCGATCGAGATCCGGCGTCGACACGGTCTGCAGGGCGGCAATCTTCACGCGGACTTCCTCATTGGCGGGGCGCCGAAGCGGCGGCCGGGGTGTCGATATCGGGCAAGGGTGCATCGATCTGCCGCTCGACGCGTTCGACCTTCGGATCAG